>NZ_CP169394.1:0-60531 GCF_052974705.1 Enterobacter sp. fkY84-1
ATGACACTGATAGTACCCTACTATGAGGAGATCATATACAGAGGTTGTGCCTTCGGGATTATACACTCAATTTATAGAAAGAATCTGATCATTCCTTACGTGGTCACGTCTCTGTTTTTTGTCTAATGCATGAACAATATTATGATAGATTGGGTAAAGTTGTTGTTATTGTTGTGTTGAAAAGGGGTTAGACATGGTTCCGTTATCAGTACTGCCATACTGTATATGACCTACCAGTAATATCTGATGGACGGGCATTCACTGAATAAGTGTTTCGCCCGAATCTCGTCCCATCATGCAAACGTTTTATAACTTTCGCAGGGGCTTCTTCAGGTGCGCTAATGTCAGATTAATGGTAGACCATGAATCAGAGAATAAATTATGCTATTGCGAACACTTATCCTCGCTGCACTACTTATTACAGTTTTTACCCCCGCACATGCTTCTTGGACGACAATCGGTGCGATAGGGCCCATCCACTTGGTCAAAGCTGCCTAATCTAAATTCTGGATCATCAGGAAACAACAAAAAACAACCATGACGTTTATTCCGCAGACTCCCGAAGCATATGGGATAGTCCTGAGCTTGTATTATGCATATGAAAGGATGACGGTCATCTGTGATGGGACAACACAATCTCGTTCGTTTGGGGGGGAGGAGCGGGGGCATATGTCACGGTCTCTGTGAAGAATCCACCGCAACTAAAAGAATCCACTTCACTTGTAGTTGAGGATAAGGTAACTGACATAACTTCTGACGATATCGTCCTCTCAACTTATGGGCCTTACCTTATGTAACGAACAACGCTAACAATTCTGTGAAAGTATATGTGCCTGAAAATACATTGCCGGGAAAATATTCTGGAACTGCAAATGTGGTTGCATCATGCGAGTGAAAATACGCTGTTGTCGTTTATAAAATAGAAATGGGTTTGATGTAGCCCCCTGAAAAAGCAGGCAGTAGCTGTATCACCAGATAAGAAAACCAGTATTATCAATGGTTCGGAAGTGTCTAGATTATCGGTGGCGATTCAAGCGACGTCATACAGAGGGGCTGTCACAGGTAAATGCCAAACGGCTTTACAGGATAATGAGCGAGCATGACCTGTTGTTACTGCATGACAAACCGGAACGGCCGAAACCTAAGCATAAGGGTAAAATCGTGGTAGCGGAAAGCGATATGCGCTGGTGCTCAGACGGCTTCAAGTTCGGTTGTGACAACGGAGAAAAACTGCAGCTCACGTTCGCGCTAGACTGTTGCGACCGTGATGCCATAAACAGGGCAGCAAGCACAGGAGGTTATGACAATTCTATGATACAGGATGTGATGCTGAGGTCTGTGGCAAAGCGCTTTATTTAACATAACAATGATTGCACGAACTAAGTATGTAACAGCAAAGTTGTAATGTCCGCCTTGGGCTAAGTTAAGATGTACGTCATGTATAATCAACAAGAAGATCACCATGACGGCTCATGCAGCGGAGTTTTTCTACATTGGATGAAGTTAACCGACTCAAAATCATTCAGGATGTTGTTGATCGCCGTCTGACAACTCAAATAGCAGCTCAGCGTCTTGGCATCTCGGATCGCCAGTGCAGACGCCTTCTGTCGCGTTACCGTGAATCTGGCCCACTGGGTATGGCTAATCGTCGTCGCGGGAGACCCAGCAATAATCAGTTGCCTGATGGTCTTGCCCGGTATGTACTCAGTATTATACGTGAGCGCTATACCGACTTTGGGCCGACGCTGGCGTGTGAAAAGCTTGCAGAACTGCACGATGTCCACCTGTCCAAAGAAACTGTCCGGTCGCTCATGGTTAAAGCCGGTCTCTGGGTCCCCCGTAAGCAACGTGCGCCAAAAATTCAGCAGCCACGCTATCGCCGGGCCTGTTGTGGCGAACTGATACAGATAGATGGCTGTGACCACCACTGGTTCGAGAACCGTGCTCCAGCCTGTACCGCGCTGGTTTACGTTGATGATGCAACGAGCCGACTGATGCAGCTCCGCTTTGTAAAATCGGAATCAACATTCACCTATTTTAAGGCCACACGAGGCTACTTGGAAAAGCATGGTAAACCGCTGGCGTTATACAGCGACAAAGCCAGTGTATTCAGAATAAACAACAAAAATGCCACTGGTGGCGATGGCTATACCCAGTTTGGACGTGCGATGCATGAACTGAATATCCAGACTATCTGCGCGAATACCAGCTCTGCCAAAGGCCGCGTGGAACGCGCTCATCTGACGCTTCAGGACCGACTGGTAAAAGAACTCCGGCTCAGGGGAATTTCTTCTGTTGACGCTGCCAATGAGTATACTGATGAGTTTATGGACGATTATAACCGGCGCTTTGCCAAAGTTCCCCGACATGACTTTGATGTGCATCGGCCACTCGAACATGATGATGATCTGGCTGCCTTTTTCACATGGCGGGAACCGCGCCGCGTTTCAAAATCTCAGACGGTTCAGTATGACAAAGTGATCTATCTTATTGAAGACAGTGAAATCAGTCGCAAAGCCATCGGGAAATACATCGAGGTCTGGCACTATCCGGATGGCCGAAAAGAACTCAAGCTTAACGGTGTTGCTCTTCCCTACTCCACTTATGATCGTCTGTCGGAAATCGACCAGGGAGCTATCGTGGACAACAAGCGTCTCGGTCGTACACTAGAATATATTAAACTGGTTCAGGACAAACGCGACAATAATCGTTCTCAGGCAATACCTGCTGGCGATGGGCCTTCACGGCGTCGCAGGAAACCAACTGAAAAGAAATCCCAGCGGTCACTGAACGGCGACGATATGCTGGAAGCTTTGAAGGTTTTACAGAGTCGTTCTGATGAAATATTTGGATCTAATACTCAAAAGACATAGGGATTAATTCAGTAATATTACCAGGATATATTATATCCTGAGTCCTGGAAATCTCATCAATACTCCACCAATGGTGGCGACTGATAAGGGATTTTTCATTATCAGTCCACCCGTGAATGTGGATCTCTTCTTTATTGGAAAATATGACAAAAAAATGCTCTTCTGCCAGAGCAGTTTCCCCACTTGGAAGTGTCATTTCAAAAGTTCTTTGCGCCACACATTCCCCAACATCATCCCTGATAATACCTGTTTCTTCTTTTAGTTCTCTGATAGCAGCCTGTTCAAAAGATTCACCGTGCTCAACACCACCACCAGGCGTGGCCCAGTATGACTTACCTGCCAGTGCATCATTTGTATGAACAAAACGAAACAACAGTACTTGCCTGAAAGAGTTGATGATAAGTAATCGGGCTGAACACCGAATGCGCATATCTTACGTCCATAGTTAGCTAAAGAGATATATTCAGTTTAAAAAATAAGTTACAGATGTAAACAGAAACAGATGTAGTTTATTTAAGGTGCTAGTTCAGATGCTCCGCACCAATAAGCGCCATACGAAGATGTTTTTGAATGAAATCTGCTTTATAAATGCTGTATTGGTGGGGATCATTTTCACATAATAGCATCGCGTTTTTTTTCATTAAAGCGTACTGAGTGTATTGTCTCCCAGCTCCGCGCGATGCGTGCCGATGTCATGCATGGCCAGAACGTCAAACACCGCGGCTATACGCCCGATATACACATCCGCCTGAACAATCCCGAACTGTCGGAAGCCGTACTCTCAGATTGCTTCAAAATCTTCTTCTGTTTCGGTGTCAGCTCAATCTCTTTCATTTGCCACCCTGGCCCTGACATTATTCAGGAATGCATCCTTGCTCCATGGTTTCGCCTCGCCGCTGCTGATCCCTTCGGCCAGCAGATCGCGCAGTTCCTGAAGGCGCGACTCAGCCTGCTCAAAGTTCTTCAGCTGTCCATACCTGATCCCAGCCCACTCCTCGCAGCCATATTCGCAGTTCAAATCTGCTCACAAAAAACCTCAAAAAGTGCCAAAATCAGACGATCTTTAGCGCCCAACGTGAGTTTTCGTTCGACTGAGCATCAGACCTCAAGAAGAGAGGCCTGAAACTCACCTAATGGCTGATGGAGGCCTCAGAGTGGCTCTACAGCGAATTCTGATCCGCGCTACTAACCGCGCCGGTGGCTACCGGGAAAGAGGCAACAATGTCGAAGAAACGCAGAGCGAAAAACTACTTAACTCCTGAGCAAATTGCAGCACGTAAGCAGGAAGAACGGCACTGTTGCAAATATCAGGCAGTGGTAAACTGAACACCATCTTTTGCTGACGGAGCAGCACATGAATCCATTCAAAGGCCGGTATTTTCAGCGTGACATCATCTTGTGGGCAGTTCGCTGGTACTGCAAATACGGCATCAGCTATCGTGAGCTCCAGGAGATGCTGGCCGAACGCGGCGTGAATGTCGATCACACCACGATTTACCGCTGGGTCCAGCATTATGCGCCTGAAATGGAAAAACGACTGCGCTGGTACTGGCGTAATCCCTCCGATCTCAACCCGTGGCACATTGACGAAACGTACGTGAAGGTGAATGGCCGCTGGGCTTATCTTTACCGCACCGTCGATAGCAGGGGCCGCACCATCGATTTTTATCTCTCTCCGCGTCGTAACAGCAAAGCTGCGTACCGGTTCCTGGGTAAAATCTTCAACAACGTGAAGAAGTGGCAGGTTCCGCGATTTATAAACACGGATAAAGCGCCCACCTATGGCCGTGCACTTGCGCTGCTCAACGCGAAGGTCGATGCCCGTCTGACGTTGAGCACCGGCAGATTAAATACCTGAACAACGTGATTGAATGCGACCATGGTAAGCTGAAAAGAATAATTGGCGCCACACTGGGATTTAAATCCATGAAGACGGCTTACGCCACGATAAAGGGAATCGAAGTCATGCGAGCATTGCGCAAAGGTCAGGCAGAATCATTTTATTTTGGGCATCCCCTGGGCGAGATGCGTCTGGTGAGCAGAGTCTTTGAAATGTAGGGCCTTTTAATGAGACAAAAGGCTACCTCATCGCGAACTTTGCAACAGTGCCCTCTCCTCATGGTGTCCTTTAAATACCTGAAACAATCATATCATGCGGTTTTGTTAAGGTGCGCTCCGGAAACCTGACGGGCTACCAGCATAAACTGATGGGGCAGGGAGGCATCCTGTGCTGACTCTGCCTGCCAGCTACACCGGTTAAACAGCTTTACCACGCCCCCAACATTACCGGTCAGGCGCGTCAGCAGTGGATTTATCTGTCGTCCATCGTCGTCAAACGCCGCGTCGAGGTTAGTCCGCGAGAGATAAATGCCGTTCACGCCGGCGTTCAGCGCAACGGCATACCGGCCTGACCATTCCCGATCGCTCAGCAGGCGGTAATTCCACCTCATGTCTTTCGCGGTTTCCAGGGCATACGTCAGCCGGAACAGGTCGTTTTGCTCAGACAGTTCGCCGGTGCAGGAGCGCCAGAGATAATTCAGCTTGCTTGCCAGCTTCGCGCTGACGCCCAGCTGGCGTCCCTGTTTCAGAAGCCACTCGATATCGGGCGCCACATCACGCGAAAAACGTCGTTGCTTCAGCGCGGTCGCCAGCCAGCGGGTAAGAAAGAGATTTTCCTGTGCCGGTGACAGCGCATCTCCGTTCTGTCTGGCCAGCGCAAGCGCCACCAGGGCACACCATGCCAGATGGCCCGATTTTTCTGTCAGCGTCACTGAGTGCCCTTCTCCTTCTTTACTCTGTCCACAAAATTCTGGCGGGTTCCCGCTTACTGTCATACTGAGAGTATTTTAACCGGAACAAAAACAAAGTGGCATCCGGAACCGTCTGCATCCGCTCAGCGCATGGCCCAGCCGTAATGTTTTTCCGCATAATCGTACAGCCGGTAAGAGTTCTGCTCGTCGCCACCGATAAAAATACCGTTATCCATTATCCCCTCTGCCAGCCGCTGCGTGTACCGGTGCGCAGCCTCATCCAGCTCTGCCCGGCTTCCCCATGCCCCCTGTTGCTTACGCCAGTTCAGCCTCACGGCTTTCAGCAGGCGGCACATCTGCTGGCAGATAAAGTAGCAGGCAACGACGTTGCGCGCATCGCCCACAAAGACCACGTCGCTGTCCGGCCGCATCATTTCGTTCCACAGGTAGATATCGTAGCAGCCCAGCATCATGGCCACGCGTTTTGCCACGAAACCGCCATACCAGTAATACGCGGTGCGGGGAATGTTCAGCCGGCGGCTCCCGGCAATATTACCGGTATGGAATGTCAGCAGGCCGGACTCCGTCAGTTCCCGGACCAGCCCCTCCAGCACCCGGTGCCAGGTACCGGTTTCGCTGTGCTCAGACAGTGCTGAAAAGTACCGGCTGACAATGCCGGCAATCTGCTGCTCCGGCACCGCGGCATCACTTTCCGTCTGAAGGGACAGTTTACGACACAGTTCCTCGCGCTCCACCAGGGCATTCAGCATGGCATCCGTTGTCACGTTCTGTGCGGTGGCCAGTGACGCGACACGTTCACGCAGATCATCAGAGAGAAAGACGCCCGCCCCGACGGCGACCGCCGACGGTATCCTGACGCGGCGTATTACGGGCTTGTAGATTTCGCCGGTCTCTGGCCTGATTTTCAGGCCAGCCTTAAGCCAGCGGCTCAGCTCCTGGGGAAGGATATCCGGATTGTCCTTCAGAAAACGCGCCCGGTTTCCGCGCGTCGTTCCGTACACGCTGTCAATGTAATCGGTCAGCAGCACAACGATATCCACAGAAGTGTTTATAAACACTATCGCTTATATCATATGCATACAGGACTGGCGAGCAGTGCGCAGCCGGTCCACTGAATGACGCGGAGCGTCATGGAGGCGCCAGCAGGTGTTGAATATGGCTCTGTGAGTGAATGGCGCCGTAGCCCGGCGCAGCCGGTTACATTGTTGACAGGTTCCACCAATCCATCCCTTCCCCCTGGAACGTAGCGCCCCTTTGGGGCGAGCACGGCAGCGCTGCTGCCTCAACCGTCTTTTAGGTCCTGCCTCACCTCAACGCCGGTGCCGTCTGACAGCCCGACCGGTCGCTAGGTGGGACATGCCCCACCGCCGCGTTGACACACGCATAAAATGAGCACGCCTGTGGCGTGAGCCGGCTGGCGCCGACGCACTTTTCCTGCCCGATAACGCCCTGTAGACTCTGCACCATGTATATTCCGCGACCCGCAAAGCTGCCGTTCCAGCATGACGACGGCTGGAGCCGCTATCTCGACAAACACGGTGATACCCTCAGCGACTGGACCAAACTCGCCGTCGAGCGCATGCTCGCCTGCGGCACTTGTACCATGGGTGTTCGCCGCTACTGCTGTGCCTCACCGGATTGCACCCATGCCCGCTTTTTCTGCCAAAGCTGCAAATCCAGGGCCAGCAGTAGTTGTGGCCTCAAGGCCACCGAACAGTGGATCGCCGAACAGCAGCACATTCTGCCCGACTGCGACTGGCAACACATCACCTTCACCATGCCGCACCTGCTGTGGCCGTTCTTCAATAACAACTGGCTCCTGCTCAACGATCTGTTTCGCTGCGCCACCCGCGCCATGCTACGCTGGGCGCGCCAACAGGGGATCGAAGTCGGTATCTTCTGTGCGCTCCATACCTACGGCCGGCAGCTCAATCAGCACCCGCATATCCACGTCCCCGTCACCCGCGGCGGCCTTGACATCAAACACGGCACCTGGCGGCAGCTGTTCTTTAAAAAGAAAGAGGTAGAGCAAATCTGGCGCAACGCCGTGGTTTACCTGCTGCGCGACAACTACGCTCAAATCAACCCTGGAGGCCTGCCGGGCCTCGGTCATATCCGTAATGAAGATCGGTGGCACCGTTATCTGCATGCGCAATATCGCCGCGCCTGGAAAGTGCATTTTGCCAAAAAGACGCGCGGTGCCTGCGCAGCGTGAAATACCTCGGCCGGTACCTGAAGCGCCCGCCGGTGGCCGCTTCTCAGCTGCGCCACTACCGCGGCGGTGCCGTGGTCCATCAGTATTACGATCACCGCACGCAGCAACACAAACGCCAGAAAATCAGCCAGGAGGAGATGCTGCAGCGTTACGTCAGCCATATCCCGGCCCGACACTTTAAAATGGTGCGCTACTACGGCTTTCTGGCCAACTGCAAGCGCGGTTCGCTGCTGCCGAAGGTCTACGACGCGCTGGCGATGACGGTACGGGAAAAACCGAAGCGCCCCGGATTTGCAGTGCTGATGAAAGGCTTCCTGGGTACCGATCCGTACCAGTGCATCCTGTGCAAGGGCCGGTTGCGTTTTACCGGTGCCGTGGCGGTCGAGCATGCCACCAAACTGCTTTCTGACCGGCTGTAGCGGATGGCGAAAAAACGATGGCTTCAAACCCCTTCTCTGGATAAGTGCGCCTGAAAAATAGGTTTTAGCTTAAAAATACGGCAAAACTTGCATTTTCCCGTATTACTCTGCGACAGGCCGCACCATATGAGGTTCTTCCTTGACACAATGCATGGTTAGGAAACCCAATAAGGGTCCCATCAAGGTTCACATAGGCCACAATGTTAGACACGACATATCTCCTTTCGTCAATGAAGAGTCATTGAAAATCCTGAAGTGTCAACACCTATTGATTGTAAAAAATCGTATAAATAAAGTAAAAAAACAATTTTAAATGTGTGGTTAATCACATATACTGTTAAAAAAAAGTGGTTTATGTGAATGAAATTATGAAGGGAGAGATTGCGATGAAAAAAAGACCATGCACCAAGTAAAGAAGATTTAATTAATGGTACTGATTTATCTTCACTATCTATCCTCTTTTCACGTCAGAAAGCGTGACTGCAAATTCGCAACGCCCAGACCAGCGCGATCTGGGCGTTGTTAACCCTACTAACGCGGCGACTAGCTTAAGTACAGTCTTCAGTAAGAATGTGGCTATAATATCAAGCTTATCTGCCGCATTAAGTTAGCGCTTCAGGTCAATTGCGTTTGATAATAAATATTAACATCTAAGTTCATTGAATAATATAAATCCAAAAAAATATAATGCGCTAATACGGCGCCTTCCTTATCTTTTGTCCTGCAGGTAAACAATGTTAAGAATATAATCATATGGGAGAGTTAATATGAGCAGTAATCGTGATAACTTTGATGCAATGATCGGCCGTTTTAAAGGGGATGGTCCCTATTTGCATGATGGTGAAACTACTTTAATTGATGCGGCTTCAGGAACGTTCAACCTGCCCTTTGGATACACACACCCGCGATTGGTTAATAAGCTACAAGAGCAAATAGAACGCTGCGCTCATTTAAGTTCAGCCTATACTAAGCCGATGGCTGAAAATATTCTTACGCGATTAAAACCCTATTTACCAGCCGAAATAAATCGTATCTGGCTGAGGGATGTATCGGGCTCGGGGGCGGTAGAGGGAGCCATCCGCATGGCACAAAAGTATACCGGCCGCTCAGGCGTAATCTCTCTGTTCGCCTCACATCACGGCCAGTCGCTGGCTACGGCAAGCATCTCCGGAAATGCTTTTCGCCTGGAACATTTTGCTAACAATATCGAAGGGTCATATAAAATCCCGACGCCTGATAGCGTACTGGCCGACGCGGCCGATGCCAAAAGCGCGAGTGAAGAATTTATTACTAAGCTGGAGGATTCTTTCTGCTACGGCTCTACTGGGAAAGTGGCATGTCTGATCATGGAGCCCATACTGGGCAATGGCGGTAATATCGTCCTGCCGGAAACGTTCTATCACCAGATCCGCAAGTTTTGTACCCGACATGACATTGTCCTGATTGCAGATGAAGTTCAGACCGGATTTGGTCGCACGGGTACATTCTTTGCCAGCACAGGCTACGCCAACGCGCTTCAGCCCGACATAATTGTTTTTGCCAAGGGCGCCGGCGGAATCGGTATTCCGACGGGGGGCATCCTGATGAAAGAGAAGCTCGACGTCCTGGCCGCTTATGAGCACTCTAATACCTCCGGGGCTAACCCGCTGTCGCTGACGGCGCTACATGAAACCATTGCGATCATTGAAGACGAACAGCTGTTAAACAATGTGCAGCGTCACGAAGCCTATCTGCGCAATGCTCTGCTTGATTTGCAGAAAAAGCATCCGTTAATCAGCCGCTTGCGTGGATTGGGGTACATGTTTGGTTTTGATACTCCCAGCCCGGAAATCGCCGCTCAGGCGATTGAGCTGGCAGCCAGTCAGGGGTTGATCATTCGGGGATCGCGCTACGGTAAAGGCTGCGCCATTAAGATTCGCCCGCCGCTTGTCTGCGAACGCCGTCATCTTAACGAAATTATTCAAAAACTTGACCTCGCTTTCACCGCATTGGAAAGCGCGGATCGCCCTATGCAGGAGACCATTTGATGAAAGCCCTGAAATTTAACGCCGTGTGGGATATTACTCCCGTTGAAGTACCCTCACTTTCATGCATTGATGGTGATGACGTCATTGTCGCGATTGAAGTCTGTGGTATATGCGGTACCGACGTAGGTATCATCACCGGTGACTACCCGGTTGCCGTACCTGGCACCACAATGGGGCACGAATCAACCGGCACAGTCCTGGCGATCGGACCCGATGTCAGCCGTTTCAAACCCGGTGATCGGGTGGTGATCAATCCGACCTACTCCTGCGGTACCTGCCGCATGTGCCAGATTGGCAATATGAACCACTGTGAGCAAAAACACGGCACAGAAGCCGGTGTGTCTTACGATGGTACGTTTGCCGACCAGTATCGCACCAAAGAGAGCGCCTTGCTGGCGCTGGATGAAAACGTCAGCTTTGAGGCGGGTGCCCTGACTGAACCCCTGAGTTGTACCCTGACTGGCGTGGATAAATTAGATATCAAGCACAGCGCCCTGCGCGCCGCCGTTATCGGTGCAGGCCCAATGGGGCTGCTATATCTCTGGAGTCTGCACTTGCGCGGCGTCACTGCATTTATGGTAGAAAAAAACTCTCATCGCCTCGCGTTTGCTAGCCGCGTTTTACCCGATGGATGCCGCCTGTACACGGACTTTGCCGAAGCAATGGTCAGCGAATATGGCAACGACGCGCTGCTGGATCTCTGCGTCGATACCACGGGTTATCTCGCTGAAACCGTTTTTGCCCGACTGGCTCCGGGAGGAAAACTGTTGAATGTTGCGCTGAAAGACGCGACGGCAAACCTGGATGTTTTGAAAATCGCCGATAAAAGCCTCTCGATAATCGGATCGATCGACTCGCTAAATAACAGCTTTGAACGCGCCTATGCGTTAATTCGAGATGGCAAAATTCCGGCTGAGAGGCTGGTCAGCCACCGCTTTGCTTTTGATGACTATCAAAAGGCGTTTGCCACCGTCGGATGCGATATCTACGGAAAAACGTTGCGATCTATTACCGAACCAGGCTGCAAAGTGATGTTGCGCATTCGTTCCCAGGCAAAGGAGGAACAGGTATGAGTACCCTAGGTGTTATTTTCGATATCGACGGCGTTGTGGTCGACAGCGAACAACTGCACTTTGACGTCCTCTCCGAACTGCTTCCTGACCACACCTGCGGGGTAACGGCAGAGCAGCTGATCGGTCTTAGTCTGGAGGAGACGCTGTTGAAGATCGGAATTGATGCCGCACAGCATGGCAATCTAACACGCCGTATTGTCGCGGCGTATCAGGCCTTGCTGGGGCCTCGCTATCTGCGACCAGGGATTCTCGAACTCGTTCATGGACTGAGTGTACGAGGTATTCCGTTCGGCTTTGTCTCTACCGCGCCGCGGGATATTTGCCTGGCTAACCTGGCTACATTGGCGCTGCCACAGGAGCCACCGCTGGTTGCTGGCGACGATATCACCCGCACCAAACCCTGGCCCGATCCCTATCTGTCCATGCTGGCGCAGCTTGATGTTATCGCCGCACAGACAATCGTAGTGGAGGATACTGACTTAGGAATTCAGTCCGCCACGGCAGCCGGCATCAGGCAAGTCTATGCCTGGCCACACGTATTGTCCGGGAGCGAGCACTACCAGCAAGCACACGCCGTAATCCGCACGCTGAACGATATAGCCCCCTTCGGGGCAATGCTGAAGGCATCCGATTAATCCTCATTATTATCCGGCGCGCTGAACGCCGGATACCTATCTTTTCAGAGCGCGTACCTATCATGATGAAAGAACTAATATCCCACTCACTTACACAGGCCATAGGGGCAACGCGAAAAGCTTTTTTTATCGCCGGTTTAACGCTGGCAGCTTGGGCTCCTTTAATTCCGTTGGCCAGAGACCGAATGATAGCAGACAATGGCACGATGGGACTGGTGCTGCTGGCCTTTGGCCTCGGTTCCCTGCTGATGATGCCTTTATCCGGTATACTGGCAGCGCGCTTTGGCTGCCGCCTGATTTTTACTGTCGCTACGGGATTGGTGCTGGTAACGCTTCCGGCGCTGGTACTCGCTGATACCCCCTTATCTCTGGCCACATTCCTGTTTATTTTTGGAGCCGGTATCGGTGCCATGGACGTGGTCGTCAACATTCACGCCGTGCGGGTTGAAAAACTGGCTGAACGCCCGATCATGTCCGGGTTCCACGCGCTGTTTAGCATTGGCGCTTTCGTCGGCTCAAGCATTGTCAGCCTGTTATTAAGCTACGGCTTTACGCCGCTACTCACGGTCTGTCTGCTGATAGCCGGCGTCTTGCTGCTGCTACGACGTACTGCCTGCCGCCTGCTTCGGGAGCCGGAATCTACCGACGCTCCGCTGTTTGTGCTTCCAAAAGGGATCGTTATTCTTCTTGGCTTCCTGTGCTTCATTGCCTACATTATGGAAGGAGCAATGCTGGACTGGAGCGGTATTCTGCTGACCAGCGAAAATCACCTCGCCGCCCAACATGCGGGGATTGGCTATATTCTCTTTGCCTGCGCTATGACGGTAGGCAGACTGTCCGGAGATCGCTTGATTAAGGTCTGTGGCCGTTTTCGGGTTTTTCTTTTCAGTTCACTGATCGCAACGTTGGGCTATGGCTGCGCTATCGTCGGCGGACACCTGATGATTATGCTGGCTGGTTTTTTCCTGATCGGCTGTGGGTTATCCAACCTGGTCCCCATCCTCTTTACTGCTGCGGGCAGGCAGCATGTGATGCCCGGCGCGTTGGCCGTTGCAGCGATCTCCAGCATTGGCTACTCCGGCATCTTGCTGGGACCAGCGCTGATTGGGGCCGTGGCTCATCTGTACAGCCTCGTCGGCGCGTTCACTCTGGTCACGATACTGTCACTCTGTCTGCCATTGTACAGTAATATTATACGGCAGAAATAGCAGGCTAATCTCTGCCGTATAGTGATATTTTAAAAAGGAAACTAAATGCATCTTCAACAGGGCCAGTGGACCAATGAACCACCCGCATGGTCGCTGGACAGCGGCGTCCTGCGGGTATCCACCGGGCTGAATACCGATTTCTGGCGGGGAACGCATTACGGCTTTATCCGCCACAGCGGCCATTTTTTTGCCCGCGAAGTCGAAGGTGATTTCACCTTTCAGCTGTGCATTGAAGCGCAGTTTGACCAACTCTACGACCAGGCAGGTTTGATGATTGAACAGAACACCGAGCATTGGTGCAAAGCCGGCATTGAGTACGCCGACGATCGCTGCCTGATGAGCAGCGTATTGACCAATCCGCTGTCAGACTGGGCTACCGGCGTTTTCCACGGTAATCTCCACCGATTCTGGATGCGGGCCACGCTGGAGAACGGAGTGTTGCGGCTACAATATTCCACAGATGGTCAGGAGTGGCCGCTGCTGCGACTCTGTCCTTTTCCCGTCAGCGCGCGCCTGAGGGTCGGCGCGATGTGCTGCACGCCGCAGCGTGCAGGTTTGCAGGTCCGCTTCAGTGAATTTTCTCTCACCGCTCCGCTGGGCAAAGCGTTACACGATCTCAGCTAGCGCCGCGGTAAGCGCTACCCATGTTCGCCGCTGAGCTACGTCGGTTTTTTGCTACCGTTCATGGTTAGGAGATTGGATCGTATGCCAGTGCCACCGCAGTTGCTTCTCGATTTCTGGCGCGTACCGCTTAACCCAGCGGTAAATGGTAGTGTAATCGACGTTCACGCCCCCGTGACAAAAATCCCCCCGCTTATGGGGGGAATATGCTCGACCATTATTCCTTCAGAATGACAGAACTGGTGACAAAAGGACATCTACGGCCATTAAAAGAGGCGTCAGAGGAAGAAAATATTGCTTAACGTGAGTTTACCCTGTACTTGCAGAAGTTGACATTCTTCCCGTCCTTTAGGGCGGGAAGAATGTCAACGTAAATGGCTTTTATGGTTCATCTGTTGGTGCAAAATACGCGCAATCAAAATATCTGTATCACGGACCATATAAAAAATGGGGTAATGCCTCTGAATGGTTGGATTTTGTGATATCCTGCCAATATTTGAGGTATTTTCATGGCTACCGTAACTGTCCATTGTCCCCGCTGTGATTCTGATGCTGTTTACCGCCATGGTCTCAGCCCGACTAAGCGTGAGCGATTCCGTTGTTAGTGTTGTCGCCGTGTATTCCAGCTTACCTATGGCTACGAAGCCAGAAAGCCCGGCGTCAAAGAACAAATCATTGATATGGCTCATAACGGTGCAGGTGTCCGGGATACCGCCAGAACGCTAAAAATCGGAATCAACACCGTCATTCGGGCTTTAAAAAGCTCGCGCCTCGCCGGATAACTTCTTCTCCGGTCGTTCACGCCGACGTAGCACTTATCTGTGAAGTCGATGAGCAGTGGGCCTTTGTTGGCAGTAAAGCCGTACAACACTGGCTCTGGTACGCTTACAACACCAAAACAGGCGGCGTACTGGCCTACACCTTCGGTCCGCGCACAGATGAGACCTGCCGTGAGTTACTGGCCCTGCTAACGCCGTTCAGCATCGGTATGATAACCAGTGACAACTGGGGCAACTATGCCAGAGAAGTGCCGAAAGAGAAGCGCCTTACGGGCAAGATTTTTACGCAACGCATTGAGCGTAACAACCTGACGCTACGAACCCGCATTAAGCGTCTGGCCCGCAAAACGATTTGCTTCTCACGCTCCATCGAAATCCACGAAAAAGTTATCGGCTCATTCATCGAAAAGCACATGTTCTACTAATTGGATGCATTACCCCCAGCATCATGGCCACGCGTTTTGCCACGAAACCGCCGTACCAGTAATACGCGGTGCGGGGAATGTTCAGCCGGCGGCTCCCGGCAATATTACCGGTATGGAATGTCAGCAGGCCGGACTCCGTCAGTTCCCGGACCAGCCCCTCCAGCACCCGGTGCCAGGTACCGGTTTCGCTGTGCTCAGACAGTGCTGAAAAGTACCGGCTGACAATGCCGGCAATCTGCTGCTCCGGCACCGCGGCATCACTTTCCGTCTGAAGGGACAGTTTACGACACAGTTCCTCGCGCTCCACCAGGGCATTCAGCATGGCATCCGTTGTCACGTTCTGTGCGGTGGCCAGTGACGCGACACGTTCACGCAGATCATCAGAGAGAAAGACGCCCGCCCCGACGGCGACCGCCGACGGTATCCTGACGCGGCGTATTACGGGCTTGTAGATTTCGCCGGTCTCTGGCCTGATTTTCAGGCCAGCCTTAAGCCAGCGGCTCAGCTCCTGGGGAAGGATATCCGGATTGTCCTTCAGAAAACGCGCCCGGTTTCCGCGCGTCGTTCCGTACACGCTGTCAATGTAATCGGTCAGCAGCACAACGATATCCACAGAAGTGTTTATAAACACTATCGCTTATATCATATGCATACAGGACTGGCGAGCAGTGCGCAGCCGGTCCACTGAATGACGCGGAGCGTCATGGAGGCGCCAGCAGGTGTTGAATATGGCTCTGTGAGTGAATGGCGCCGTAGCCCGGCGCAGCCGGTTACATTGTTGACAGGTTCCACCAATCCATCCCTTCCCCCTGCAAGACCAAAACCCGCTGAAAGCAATATAGAAGCTTTTGTGCGGCGTCGGAGTGGTCACGACAAGGCGAAGCCGCAGTCGGGGCGTATCTCCGCGTTAGCGGGCCGTTAGGGCCGCTTACGGGCGTGTTACCCATTACTTTCAGCGAAACGACTCACCGCGACGAAGAATCTAGTTACAACATCCATCATTAAAAGCGACGTTGTTCCGGGCCTTTGGCCCGGGGCGGCCTCGCTTTTCAGTGGTGGGTCCCGGCTCAGGTGTCGCCGTTGTGCACGGTCTGCCGTTCTGATTGTTTTGTATGTTGTAACTATTCTCTCGCGACAGCGCCCGTTGCAAAGCGACGGGACCAACCTCTGCAGTTTCCGAACCGGCGCGGACGCGAGTCCGCTGCAAGGGCGGGCATTTTCAGGAGTCTGTCCACAGGTCAGGCGACGAACAGGTTATATATCTATATGAATGAAATAAAAGATATTTAAAAGAAGTACAGAGCAGGTTTTTAAAGGAAACCACGCACTTTGAAATCAGGTCGGCTGGCGCTCTATAAGCATAACGGTTGTAACCTTATGGAAAGGTCCCTTGCAGTTAATTGTGGGTAACTGAATCTGGCGACCAGATATGGCCACTCTGATGCAATTTCTGGCCATTCTGATGGCGGAATGGGATGAATTTCAGGGAGGACGGGCGTCATTTCGTGCAGAAAACCGTCAACGGGGGACTGTAGACGTGCGAAACCCTCCGGCGCCAGCCGGATTTTTCAGTCAGGTAGGTTATATGGAGACGGTGGCCAGCCGCGTGTAGTTGTTGCCACGCGACATTAGCATGCGCTCTTTCACGCGGCGCTCCAGCTCCCGCTTCATGGCATCAAGACCGCCGGTGAATCGCCCGCTGGCGTATTCCCGCGTCAGCTGTTGCTTCACCAGCGTCACAATGTCCTTACGGGTTCTGTCCCCGTCACGACGCGCACGGGCGCGTTTCAGGCCATGCTGTTTACGTTCGGACTGATAGCTGCGGAACCGTTCGCGCACAAACCTCCAGGACTTAGCTATCAGCTCGTCCATATCCAGTGGCTTCAGGCTCTGCTTTTTGCGCTGCTGGTTCTCCCATTCCACACGACTGCGACGTGCGGCCACAACAGCAACATCAGAGACGTCGAGCGCGGAGAACAGTGCCGGTGTGAAGGTGATATCGGTCGGGATGTTGCAGCCAATCTGCGGATCATACTCGGTGTGGTAGGTAATCAGCCCCAGCTCCGCCATAAACTTCAGTGCCCGCGTGGCGCGGGTGATGGACAGGTTGCCGTTTTTTGACTCGGTGGCCAGCCCGCACTCGATGGCCAGGTTGGTAATGGAGCGCTGTACCCGATTGGCCAGCGGATCGTAGTGGAAGCACAGCCCCTGCAGAAGCGCATCGATGGCCCGGCGACGCAGCAGAGGCGGCATCCGGTGACGCTTGCCCAGCGAGCGTACAAACGCCACATGGACGGAAAAATCAAAACGGGACGTGAAGCCTTCGGCTTTCGCCATCAGCTTACGACAGAACGGCAGGGTCTTTTTAAAGTAACTTGACCATTACTGGTTTTTCCCTTGAAGTTTTTAAAAGGTGAAACCCCTTCGGGCTGAGAAGGCCTGAAAAAAGGCGAGTATGTTTGAGTTCCCTAAGGAAGCCTTAAATTGTTTGCGTGTTTTTTTAAACAACTGCGCTTTTTACCCAGTTACGGTTCCCCCTCTATAAGCCTTTGGAAGAAGTTACGGCTTTGGACCTCCTTTTTTTGGGCCTCCTAAGTTTAAAGCGGAAATTTCCAAAAGGGGAATTAAATTTGTGAAATAGCATTTAAATTTTACCCAAAAAATTACCCAAATTTCGCCTCCCTTAAAGGGGTTTGAACAAATGACGACCCGATTAGTTTTAAATCATCCTTTCCCCCGCCAGCGACTGCCATCAATGGGCCTGCCCCAACCCCGGCATTCCAAAACCCAACCTTTGTATTTCCCACCCTGGGGGAAAATTTAAAGCCCGATCAACCGATGAAACCCCCCATGTTTTTCTGCAGATGGCAAAAACCCTTGTACCCGGGAAATACTGGCTTTCCCCAAAAATTCTTGCCGCCTGGCGGGTTTTTCCGGCCCCTTTTTCATGGCATACTTACTTTTCGGGTTTCCGGCAAGGGAACCCCCCCGGGGGCCGTTGAAAGCCCCACCGGGTTTTGCGTGCGACCCCGGTCTTAGCCCAGTGCGGCCTTTTTCCGGGCCCGTCTCGTGTTGGGGGCAATTTTTCCCGCGGGGCAAACCCACCAGCGGCCCGGCCCCCAAATTTGAGGTAGCTTTCCAGACGGAACCGTACCTACCACGGCCCTGTCGGGGGTTTTGTACGTCTTACAGCAGCCAGGGGGTAGGGTGGCCCCAAGAACCAGCAGCCCAGGCCTCAACGCCGCCATGTTCCAGGGGGGCCAGCCATTTTGCAAAAGGGGGAAAAGTACAGGGCCCCACCTGGGAAATTTTTGGCATTCGTCCTAAACGCCTTTGGGATCCCCAGGGTATACCCCGGAGCGGGGGAAAAGGGCCCCGGTCGGTTGGGCACAGGCCCGTAGGCGGTTTTTTTTGGGGATTTTGAGCCTTCGATCTGGGCAGCACAAGGGTTTCGCGGTTCTTTTCAGCCGTGGCCGGGGGAAAAAAAAAAGGGGGGGGAGAAAATTAAGGATATGTTTTGTCAAAAAAACCCCCACGGGCGCGTGTCCAGCCCGCTGAATCGCGTTTCGGGCATTCCTACGCCGTTCCGCCAGTCTGCTTCATAAACCCCCTTTTGAAAGGCACAAAAAAATTTGGGCCAGGGACTAAACTCCCCAGGTTGGGGGGATTCCCGCCGGGTTCAACCGCCGTCCTTTCCCAAAAGGAAATCCCCGGCTATTTTCCGCATCCCCGACAGGGGGTCCGGAATTTTAACGGGGTTAAAAGGGAAGGTTTTTGCCCAAAAAATCGCTTCGATCCGGCCAACCCCCGCCCCCCAAAATCAAGAAAAAATCTAAAGGGAGGCCACGGCGGCCCCCCAGTTTAATATAAACTCCCTTTTTTTGGGCCCCTGTCCGCCCCCCCTTCCATCAGGGAAAATCTGTACCACCAATTTTTTAACGAAAGAACCAGGCGGAATGGTTTCCCAAGGGCTGCCCCCCCCTGAGGATTTGGCCGAACCACGTTTTCAGGCAGGGCAGCAGCCGGATTTTATTCCAAATTTCCTTATTTTAAAAACCTTTTTAGTAAACCCAAGCCACACCGGGAATTTATCAAAAAAAGGGGGGTTTGCATGTGAATAAATTAATATTTCCCGCCTTTTAAAAACAGTATCCATAGGATGGGGGTACCCCCCGAAAACGGATTTTACCATCCTATCCACCCCGGGGTTAGGGAAATCTGAAAACGATTTGCCCCGGGTGGGGTCGAAAGTCCCCGGGTTATCCCCCGGCCCGGACCGGGGGCAGACGCATCCCCCGGGCCCCTTTATCGGGGGAAACCCGCCCCCTCTTTTTTTCCCCCTTTTTTTTCGGCAAACCAAATTCCGCGCCACGTTTAAAAAACTCCAGGCATTTTGGCGGCTTTGGGGGAAAGTTCCCAGTCCCCTCCGGCCCCTAAACCCGCGGCGTTCTGCATTACCGGACACTCCCGAAAAAAACCGGGTTCATGTAACCCGACCCAAAAAACCCAAATTCGGTCATCGGGGGGGCCCCCGGGCTCCGGGGAAAAAGCCGCTTTTTGTTGTTTTCTGTTTGGCTTAGCACCCCCCTTTCCTTAAAAAAGTCCTCGGCTTTGCTCAGAAAACAGGAGCAAACCCGGCGCCCCCCGGAGATTTTCCCCCAACGCACTGAAAAAGCCCTCGCCCGCAGAAAAATTAGGGGGTTTTTTTCTTGGTCCGTTATTTTTTTTTTTAAACCCCGGAAGGACCCCCAAAGTAAAAAAAAGGGGGGTTTTTCGCGCGCCCCGGGTCCGGGGGGTGAAAAATAAAAAAAGAAATATCTCCCCGAGGGGATAATTTTTTCCCCGGGCCCCCAGGGGGTAAAACCAACCGGGCAGAAAAAACAACGGCCAATGACGCACGTGGGGATCATTACAGAATGCTACCGGCACCGCGAGGTCAGGCTGCGGGAAACGAACACCCAGTGGGTCAGTGAGTGCGGCCTGCGCTTCAGAAAGGACACCGGCGCGGCGACCGGAAGCGGCGTCTGGAGTGCAAACCGCCTTGATTTGAAGAGCATCCGGGAAATTCAGTCTGGTGAATAAAAGCCCGTGCGCAGGCAGATGCTAAGGTTTTTACGACCAGGGCAGCAGGTAAAAAAAAGCAGGGTAATCAGTACAGTAAAAGTGCCGTTATACCGTGTCGCCCAGACATATTTATGTAACCGTTTGGCCGCTAAAATTCAGTACTTTTGCTGTATGAGTTAAAATTTTTATCCAGAATGAGAGAACACACTCACCCGGAAATATTCGCCGAACATCGTCGATTGTCGTCAAACATCGTCGATTGTCGGCTAAATTCGCCTATCTCCGCCAGGTGCAATCAACCACTGGCGGAAACCGGTTAAAAACAAGCATCAAACATAACCGTCTTTCCACATGCCCGGCTATACATAAATCCATACTGCTGCAAAATATTTGCCCTGAAACAAAATCCTGTATTCGAATGGATCAGGAGTAATCATCCCGCCGTATAATTCAATAATCTGAATCATTTGTTAGTTGCGGCCCAAACCATAGTTCTCAACTACCTATTTATTATTCCCATAATCTAAGTTGAGAAAATCAGCCAACCAGTCCAGTGTATAAAGTTCAGGCTGCCACACGGCAATTCTCCAGTGGCTATTGTTAGGATTTTTGCAGATGAGCCCCGAATACCCCGCATCAGCGTCCAATTTCTTACGTACCACGCTCTCCACGGCTGCGGCGTAGCGCAGTGGCTTAATCTTTATGTCTGGAGCGGTACGTATCGAGGTTTTCAGCGCGTATAACAGATGCGCGTGTCCGTTTCTGGGGTTTGTGAAGGTTAGCGTGGGCGCAGGTGCATTGCGGTCGCTCCAGTCGATAGCAGCTCCGCTCCGGCGCGATCAACATCAAATCCCAGCCAGAACATAGCATGAGGTTGGTTGAACTGAATGTATTTAGCCAGAATGGCGCGTTCTTTACGGGGTCTGAAGTCCAATGGAACGAAAACATACGCTAGTGAAGTAACTGTCTTATATATCAAAACATAATGGACATAGAAAAATGCCATTTTAAATGGAGTCTTTTTAATCGAAAAACGTCATTTAACGGACAGTGTTGTCTACTAATCGATTTTTCAGACGTTTATTTTTCGCTTAACGTATGTTTTCGTACGGTTGGCTCTCAAATCCCGCCACAGAGTATTAAGAACGCGCAGGGCGGTCTCTCGAACCACCTGTTTCAGCAAACATCTTACCCGCCTGGCTTTTGAGGTTCCTTCTTCCTGATAACGTTCATCATCAATATCGATGTTTAGCTCTTCATCAAAAAAAACCGTTAGCGTAAGGTTGGAAAAATCGAGTATCCAGCCCGGATCGCTTTCAAAAATGAGGTTAAAAGCCTCAGATCCTGCATTTTCAGTTTTACGCCTGCCTCCTGTTTTTTCATATTATAGCGGGATGACACCACCGGTGGTAATGAGTGGTAATGAGCATTAGCTTCGTCTGTTTCGACTTTACCTTTTTTCGGATCTCACGTGAAAAAGAGAAGAGAAAGTATATGTCATGCATATCCATATGCCAGGCATCTACATATGCTTTACCTATATAAACCTGTTCTGAAGACATATACTTCACCTATGCGGGAATACTCCTTTGCACACTCAGCATATGAGGAAAAACCATGCGCACAGTTTCTATTTTCAAAAACGGCAATGTTGATGACCAGACCGGACGTCTGGTGCTGGAACGTTACTATCCTTAATTTTCGCTGGAAGGCACCCGCAGCATTCCGTTGCCAGCAGAGAGCATTCTGACGTTACAGATTTTTATTGACTGCTCGCCTGTGGAAATTTTTGTTAACCAGGGCGACGCCTGCTTAAGCAGCAGAACTCATCCGCAGCCGGGCCAGCGCGATCTATCACTGTTGCAAATCAGGGCGTAGCCTTCTTTGAAAAGGCCGGACACTGGCGTCTTGAAAAATGATCCAAAGCATATAATTATTATTCTTTAGTATTTCACCATTTGCCAGTCGATCGTCCTTACATTAGCGTAAGGATAATCACGAAAAAAATTAAAACTCGCGAATCTTAAAAGGTTCAGGATTAATTTTCAGAAGGGAACCTTGTGTAAATTACAAAAGGCACTCCTCATCTATATAACTACTGCTGGGTAGTAGGTGTATAAATAATTTTTAGTTGCCCTGTATAAAATCCTGCATTTTTATTCGACAGAGAAAATGACGGTGTTATCAGCGTAATAGGAGCCGGAACGCATAAAGACACCCCGGGAACGCCGGGCAGGGCAACCTGGCGCTGAATATTTCGCTGATTAGTATTCTGCCAGACAATTTCTGTACCATTGGATACTGTCTGACTCGCTCCCGTGACCGGATTGATTACGGTCACCTCATAGTCCAGCCGGTTTGCCTCCTGACTTTTGTCTGCACCGCGACGGTAAACAGAGAACTGTCCGCCCGGACGATTACTTGCAGGAGAACCCTCATCAGAAAAAATAAGACTAACCTGCCGGCTGGTTGAATTGCTGCCGTCATACAGGCACATGTCGAGGCTGGCTGAACCGCTGGCGGTAAGGTTATTGCCCGTCCCGGGCCGGTTGTTAAGGTTCAGGTTTACAACCGGAGATGCTGTATTAAAACGGGGAAAATAAATCTGCTGGCTCCCCGTATCAGTTACATTGATGGTCAGATTAATGGTCCAGGTTCCTAAATTAACTGAGCTGCTATTACTGTTACGCTGATAAAGCATAAGGGTTGCTTTCCATTCCCCTCCGGTAAGTAACTTAAGCTGATCCCCCAGAATATGAAGATATAAAGACGCGGGACTAGAAGCTTCACAACTAGTATAGTAGGACATATAGTGGATAACACATCCATTACCCAGGAATCCTTTAACGATAAGCTCTTTGCTTACATTAGTCGACTTGTCAGTAAAACTTAGCTTTATATTTTGTCCATAATCCATCGACCTAGATTGATAACTTTGCATATAAGGAGAATTGCTACTAACGCTAGCACTGGTTTCGCACGCCCCGTTGGTGCTGTTCGTGGCAGAAGTACAGACCCAGGCATTCACGTTTGAGGGAATGGTACCAAACCCATTGTAAGGGGTTCCAGAAGTCTCATAACGCATAAAAACATAATCCTGCGGAACACCAGCCCTGTCGAATGTCAGAGAGTAGGAGCGATTAAGATCAGCTGCCTGACAAAAAGACATACCAAGTGTGACGATAAATATTACCCACAGCACCATTTTCATTTTTATTCCTCTATTTCGTAAAACTCGCGGTCGACAGACTTTCTCTCTCATGGTTATTAGCCATAAGCGCTACCTGACGCCGCTCCCTTTCGGGGATATCAGCAAAAGAAACATCGCTACAGTTCGTCACACCCAGCCAGCGAATAACATCCCGCACGGCCTTCACCTGCAGGGGACAAACCATGAATGTTTCTCCTTTCATCAGGTAAAGCTTTGTCACCGGGGAATCCGTTTCGAAATTCAGGGCCCCGTTCTCACCCGATGACCATGAGCTGACGTTCAGGGGAATGATGTTGGTAAGGGTGCGGTTACTGCTGTCTTTCATCCGCCCCATCCAGGTGTAACGGGGCCTTACTGAGATGTTTCGGCTGTAAACTTTTCCAGGTGGCAGGAAAATGCTGGCCGCTCCCGCGCCTTTATAGATTTCGCTGACAACACCTGATGAGATGTCAGTTGACTCCACGACTTTCATTGCAACCGACTGATAGCCAGAAAAGGTGAGTGCAGTCCTTGAATTGGCCTTGACATCGGTGGCAGCACCGTTGTCCAGTGAAACATTCACGGATGAAGTATCAGGCTCGTACGTCGAGTCTACCTTTATCAAAACGGCGGACGCAGGTACGCTGTTACCCCAGCGCCCCCAGGACAAACCATTATGGCCAGCGAGAAGAGACGAACTGTAATTTCCGCTGGCACTGATGCTGTTTGAGCTACTGCTTCGGTCGAATGTATTACTCAGAGTCAGACTTCCGGCGCCGGCTGCGCCCCCTGTCCTGCCATACACGCTGGTTGAAATCCCCTGAGAATTTGCGCCTGATAAGCTGACTCCAAGTTCATTTTCACCGCTATCATCCAGAAGTTGGCTGTAAGCAGCATTGACATTCATCTGCGAGGCGTTCCTTTTACTGCTTTGGTAGTTAGCACCCAGAGAAGCAAAGCTTCTGTTTCCTTCTGGTGATGCAGGTTGCATAAGCGAGAGATTAAAGGATATAAACCCTCCATGCTCTGAAGATGTGAAGCCAGAGTCATTCCGTACAAACGCGTTTATACTGGTGTTAAGATTGATACCGTTAAAGGTAAACGAACGGTTCAGACCACTTTGCCACGTTTTACTGACAGAGCGCGTGACAAATACCTGTTCCCAGGGGGCACCGCTGTTGCCGTTAAAATCCTGCAACTGATTGCGGTAAACATAGCGTCCCTGATTGCTGCTCAGAGAATATCCAGCAGTAACATACCACTGAGAAACAGGTACGCTGAGCATAGCGCTTAAACTTTTATAGCATCCGCTGTAACTTGAACTCGTCTTCTGACGGCTGTCACAGTTGTCGGATGTCATTTCATTACGATAAAAACTCAGAGAAAAACCATCGTTATAGCTGACCTGCTGTATATTACCGCGCGATCCTTCACTGCCGTAAAGGTAGCTGAAGCGGGTTGTAAGCAGCCCGTCCACCATAAAATTACTAAAGGCGTGGTCCCAGTCAGCCGCGCCCTCTAAGAACTGACCGGATTTCATGAGGGCAGCTCCCGCAGTCAGAGAAGAGAACTCGGTCAAAGGAATACGCAGTCCGGCCTGAAAGATCTGGGTATCATCAGACTGAGCGGGTGTGCGATGCGTATCCTGCGTACCGCCCTGCATAAACCACTGAAAAGAATTCGCCCCGTTGGTCCCGGATTTTGAAAAGGCTGTCTCCTCTGACCGGACGAGAGAGTTATCTTCAAATACACGAAGCGTGACAATGTAGCTACCGGCAGGGAAAGAACGCGTATCTATCTGCTGGACGCCACTTTTAAGGTAAAAGGATGTCAGCAGCTGATTGTTACGATAGGCGTCAACACGAGAATCACGTGAAAGTAACACGGTAATAGGTGAACCCTGTGATTGCTTGGCTGGATTCATCCAGACCGTGGAAGAGCCGGTACGGGCCCCTCTTATGCGGCCAATCGGTAACTGGCTGAGATTAATTCCTCCGCCATTGCTGCTGAAAATGTCACGAGAGTCCATAAGGCCGGCCTGCACATATACAGACTTAAAGAAGTCCTGCCTGTAATAAGCGTTATTGAGTTCCAGAGTCTGGTTGCCCTCACTCCGGTAACGCTGGCCCTGAAGGTTCCAGTCAACATTCGCAAAACCTGATTCCGTGACGCCAAGCGTACCGTTCCCCTGAAAAGAGACGTTTTGATAGTTACGGTCACTGACAAAAGTAATATTCTGCTGATGAATGAAAGCATTTTGCAGCCCCTCAGAGGTACGGTAGTAAGCATCGCCATTCTCTGATTTAACGAGAAAATCAGGAGATGTGAAGAGAAGCAATTTAGCGTTATTTTCATCATAAATAACGTCAATCAAGCCAGACTGTAAATAATCACAGCCAGTTGAATTACCTGATGATGAACACGAAAGATTAGTATTCCGTATAAAAGGTTCTGATAACCTCGACTTAAGCTTAGAGAGATGAATCTTATCAATAGTGATAATTTTACTTAATTTTTGGAAAAGTAAATCCGGATCGAGTACGTAAAGGGTGTCAAGCTTAGCCCTGACTTTGAGCATGCCCAAAGACTCGCCATACAACGTGGCTTCAACCCATAGGTTCTGTCCCTCAAGCAAATCCTCGAAACCCTCAGGCACTTTATTTACCGACAAAGAAGCGAGGGGGAATATTAGAATTGAAAGTAAGAGGAAAGAGCGTAGAAATTTAAAAGCAGTTTGCATACGATTTCCTGTGAAAATATCTGGGCCATTGGCCCAGATATAAGTCAGAACTAATTCTTAGTTTCCGGAAGTGGCTTGGGTGACAACGATATTAACAAGTCCAGAGTAATTACCAGCGGTAGTCACAGGGGCGAATGTTTTTTGAGAAATCACCAGCGGAAGTGGTGATGAACCATTTGTATTTACTCCACCCGGGAAAAGAGAGGCTGCAGTAAAGGTGCTGGCAGTCGTACTCAGCGCCACCCCATTGAGCGAGACAGCGAGTTCAATCGGGTTCGCCCCATTCTGATCTGTAAGTTTCGGTATGGCTCCGAGATTAATCTGAAGATTCTTCGTGGCGTCATTTGACCACAACTTGACATTATTTTTGTAAGCGACCAGACCTACGCCAGCCTGATATTGCATAGTAACAGTGCTTGGAAGAGCAGATCCATCGGCAAGGGTCAGAGAGACTGTGGGATCTACAGACGCCTGAACGGTGATGTTATTCTCAGATGCTTGTGAGCTGAAGGCAGAAGCAAACAGCAAAGAAACGATTGTGGCTTTAACAAAATCACTCATAATTATCTCCTGATAATAGATGTTGTAGGTAATAAATTAAAATCCGGAGCTCACAGTCAGCTCCTCAATTTTTCTACTGATGGGGTTAAAGTATTTCAGTTTATAAAAAACATTCACAGCGAGCCCCTTGACCGGAAGCAACTCATCCGGATAAATCGTCTTAGTAAATTTGCTCCATATACATTCCCCCCCCCTGGAGCAGGTGCCGAGTTCGGTTACAGGTATACGGATGGTGCCATTATTAATAAGTGCTTTCTTTCCGGAGTCATAAGTTACGCTGGGTTTAATTTCTGCCGGGAGAATATGGATCAGAGCTCCCCAAATAATACTGACCCCAACGTCAGCACTACTTTTCTTAGAATTTTCTGAAACCTCATTAAACTCATCTTCTGAGACAGCCTCAAAATAAACGCGCCATGTCGTTTCTTTCTCAGGAGCTTCAAAAGATATTAGGCGAACTATTCTTTCGGAACCCGGTGATAGAGCCAGCTTAACAGGTGTTACAGCCAGAGTGTCATTAGAAACATCCATAGCAACTTCCTTTTCAAAAGTTGTTCCAGGATGAATGATTTTTGTTTCGTATACCTTAATGAACTGAACCTTATCACTCTTTGAATTAATACTGATTTTAGCAACCCCACTCTTACCTACATCTAGTTCCATGGGGTAAACAAGCATATTTGCCTTCAACGTAGAACTGATTAGTAAAAGAGTTAACAAAGAAAGAAACTTAACCATGTTTAATACCTAATGTTAAATAAGAATTACCGGCATACTCAGTTAAAGAGAGTTACCAGAAACCTCCCTGAAAAAAAACCCACAAAGGTCAAGAAGTTGAAATTAAGCCGCTATACTACCTACCTCAAAACAATGTGGCAAATTTATTAATATTTACTTAATAATATCTGAAAATCGGGGTCGCCACACGATTTTTTAGTTTAATTAACTTGTATCAACTCTATGTTTTCATGTGTCTTTTATTGAACATAGTTGAGTGGCGAGTATACACTGAGGTAGTTTTATATTGCATGATTTGGGTTTGTTTGTTATTTAAAAAATTTTAGATGGTAAAAACTGGAAGATGTGAATTATTTTAAGTAAGAAGAGACATATTGAAGAAACCCCATTCTGCATTCAACGCAAGGTGAAATTAATCATCTTTAGAAATAAATGTATCTTGAGATAAAATGAACCACAGCTTATCAGTCTTCTTGATGATTTTTCATTAATAGTAAAATGTACGTTAGCTGTTACTTATCACTTCGAGAGCAGGCGTTAATTTTTTTCAGAGTATCTTCTGCTCTGTAACGGGCAAGGAGAGGAGCAGATAAGTATAGTGGATCACTTTTTTATGCGCCAGAAGGGTGAGTTCTTTATCTACTACATCCCAGAAATGTGTGCATAAAGAGGGAAATGGAGTAAAGCCTCTACTTAGTTCTTTAAGAATCAAATCTGTTTTTACTTAGCTCTAAACCCTCTCCACTCTGAAAGCTTAGCGCAACTTTTACTAATCTAAGCATACTCTCTCTGACTAAGGCCTGAGAGGGTCTAACATTAAAAAAATAATAACTTCACCTCCATTAAGTGAATAATTTGTTTATTTTTCTTAACTCCAGTTTTTGCAAAGCCGCCCAGCATAGACAGTAAAATATTTTCCTTTTTTTAAAGCGCAAGATTTTCCTTTTATTGCATCAATTAATGAAAACTAAAGCGCTATATATTAACCTAGCGTTATCGGATGGAAGTTTAAGGGACAATGAATCGCCACAGATAATCTAGACACTTCCGAGCCGTTGATAATACTGGTTTTCATATTCTGTCGGTGACATCTGATCGCTAGAACCATGCCGACGCTTACTGTTATAAAACATTTCGTTGTAATCAAAAATATCGCTGCGGGCTTCTTCCCGCGTTCCGTAGATCTTTTTCTTTATCCGCTCGCGTTTCAGTAACTGAAAAAAGCTTACTGCAACCGCGTTATCGTGACAGTTACCGCGAGGGCTTATACTCCCTTCCAGGCCGTGTGATTTCAGGAATGACTGCCACTCATGGCTCGCGTACTGACTGCCTGGTCCGAGTGAACCAGTACCTGTCTTTGCGGATTACGCCGCCATACAGCCATCAGCAGTGCGTTCATGACAATATCCTTTGTCATCCGTGATTGCATTGACCAGCCGATAAATTTTGCGTGAGAACAGGTCAACAACCACAGCCAGATACAGCCAGCCCTCGTGAGTCCTGATGTAGGTTATGTCCGTTACCCAACGCTCATCCGGAGCGTCCGGATTGAACTGTTGCCGGAGCCTGTTGGGCGACACGATACTGGCCTCGCCTTTACGTGCCCGCGGGCTCCGGTATCCGAGCTGAGCCTTTATCCCGACACGTTTCATCAGTCGCCAGACTCTGTTCACTCCGCACTGTTGCCCGCTGTCCCGCAGATCCAGATGGATTTTGCGATAACCATAGACTCATCCCGATTCCAGCCAGAACTGTTTAATCTGTCCTGTCAGTCTCAGGTCTGCCTGATGGCGTTGTGAATGCGGCTGCTGAAGCCAGGCGTAAAAACCACTGGGATGAACATCCAGCACCCGCCAGAGCAGGCGAACAGGCCAGCAGCAGGTGTTGTCACGGATAAAGGCGTACCTCAGTCGGACAGCTTTGCGAAGTAAGCTGCGGCTTCCTGAGAAACTCCCGGTTCAAACATGTAATTCAGGATCCTGCTGGAGAGAGTAATCCAGTGATTTTGCTCTTCGCTTAAGCCCATCGAGTACGCGACTACGGTAGCGCTCTTCATACTAATCCGCACCAGGATCGGCATATTTCTGACCATACTTCAGGGCATTGTAGAACAGTATTGCCAGTTTTCTTGCTGTTACAGTGACTGCTTTTGCTTTCCCGATACGTGATGATAATCGACGATAAAAAGCACCCAGCGCGGTATCGCTCCGGCCAATTGTTGTGGCTGCCAGACTGAGTGCCGCAGCAATTCGACTGGATGAATGCCGTGTTTTCGAGGACAGCAATTTTCCACCGGAGATCTTATTTCCCGGGGACAAACACAGCCACGAGGTAAAATGGCTCGCATCCGGCCAGCAGTTCATGTCAGTACCGCATTCTGCAATGAATTTTAGTGCCGGATAAGGTCCGAACCCATGTATCTGTGTCAGATCTGCCCCCGTAATTTTCCAGAGTAATGGTCTGACATCAAAGGAAAGCTGATTGGGTTGCTTTGTACGATGTCTGGAGGAGGGCAATACCCCTTCCTGCTCTTCAATTCCGGTACTGAGCTGCAATAATGAGGTTTCGATTTGAACATCACATTCGCGGATCTTTTCCTGGTTAAAATCGAAAAATGCCACCGACTTTTCAAGTGCAAAAAGATGCTCAGGCTGCCAGTTTCCTGTCAGTGCCTGCCGAAGTACTTCTGGCGTCTTTTTACATCTTACATCGCGATACTGGATCAATATTGAAGGATCGCGCTCACCACTGACGATAGCTCTGACGATTGAAAGACCGGTAACGCCAGTGATATCCGATACAGAATGATTTAATTGCACATTCATCTGCATCAGCACCTTCTGTATATGTTGAGTATGCGCAGCCCGGTATTCAGTCAGGCGTTCCCGTTGCCTCAGATAAGACCTGGGTACAGAAATGTCGTGCCCAGGTCTGAAACTGGCACGGAGAAGACCAAATGAATGCAACTTCTGGAACCACTGGGCATCGTTGACTGACCAGCCCCCAGGATTAGATACAACCTTCAGTTAGTAATGTCGGTTGGTTTTTCTTCATATTTTCCGTTTCGCCAGCCCGCGGCAAATTCAGCCAGAGTCTGGTAGTTCAGAGATGAATGTGGATGACACTCGATATAATCCTGCCGTCAGTCATTACTTGTTTTCCGGGCATGAAGAATATCGCTGAACCACTGTTCATTCAGACATTACTTACATCGGGGTGTGTTAATCAACGGGGAGCAGGTCAATATCGCGTTCATGCCAAAACCGGATGTGAGAACAGCACTGCAAAACCTTGCAGCAGCGTCCACGCATTACAATGAAAACCATCCGCACAGCGCGCTGGGATATCACTCCCCAAGGGAATACCGGCGGCAACGGGCATCGTTAATTTAAGATACAAAAGCTGTACGAAGATAGCGGGTCAAGATCATCGGTCATTATTCCTTTACGCTGGCTGAACTGGTGACAAAAGGGCACCTTCGGCCATTAAAAGAGGCGTCAGAGGAAGAAAACATTGCTTAAAGTGAGTTTTCGTTCCACTGAGCGTCAGACCCCTTCAACAATAAATATTTTAATTTATAGGCTTGAGCAATGTGTTGGTAACTTTTTGCCGACATTTTCTTTTTTATATTTGACACATGAGAGGATAAGGTCTTTTTTTCAATCTTTAATAACTTGCATATCACTTCATTCCTTACACCATTATCTTTTAATCTTAATATATTCTTTTCCGAAACTGTTAATTGATTTATGATATGATCTTTCAGATAATCATTCTGACGGAACCTATAATTATTTTTTAATAGTAAAACCACCCCCTTACTCTCTACAAAATAAACGTTATCACTTAATTTCATGGGGTTTTCAGCCACTGGCCACCTCATGTTTGATACTATTATAACTCTTGTTTTACACGACTCCCACTTTTTATCCTCCATTATCAGTGACAACACCTCTAATAAATCACTCCTCCAATCCATGATTACAAAATCATATTTATTAGCCAGCATGTCACTCTTGAAAGTTGCACCTTTCATCTTCCAAGACGGGATGTAAAACTTTACTTGCATCATACTATATAAGCCCAACTTCATATATTCACAACCATAAATATATAGTAATTTTTTCTTTAGTACATCCGATATATAAGCCATCTTTTCTTATACCTTAAACTCATTAAACACGAAATTACTGCAGTTACAGGAATTATGTATAGATATGAATCGCACCATTTTCCTAAAAAAAAAGTTATACACAACAACAGGAAATGAGTGAAAAAACATAATAAATCCACCCCTTCTATTTTATTTGCTTTCTTTGCAGCGCATCCTCCACACTTAGCTTCAAGCTTATGAACAATACCATCACAAAGTTTACAGTGGTCATATTCATGGCGAATTAATGCCTTATTTTTATCCACATCATTTTCATTAATCATTCGATCCCCCCATTCAAATCCATCAAATTAAAACGGAATTATTGGAAATTTGACAGGGAGGAATTTTTTAAAATAAACTCCTCCCTTGAGTTAATAAAAAAAAGGGGTTATTCAGTGCATTACAACCTCTGCACCTGCCGACCCTGGTAAATTTCTCAGCTCAAAATACAATAATCAACACAGGAGGATGTATGTATATTGACTTTGCATGGGAATGCATACGTAGAAATCAAAACTACATTGACGATTGGTGTATCTTCAATGCCTACAAGCAAAAGAAGATACTTAGAACAAGTATGTTAAAAAATTTAAAAAAAAAATGGGGCCTTATAGATTTCATAAATCCAGTAGAAGGAAGCTCGAGAGATGTTTTTTGGTGCGAAGATAAAAGTTCGAGAAGCATTAGAGTTAAGCTTCATAATAAAGGACACTTATCCTCTGATAAAATCCTTTCATTAAATAACGGCGTCTCAATCAATCGCCTTCATGTAAAAGGTGAAGGATACTGCCTAAAGAGATACAACTGTTTAGGTTATAGCCAGATTTTTATAGACGAAGATGATTTTTATAATATTAGTTGTGACAAATACATATATTTTGAAATTATTGATGGAAATTTTGATAATATTACAAGATTCATAAGCAATAGTTTTCAACCATCCAATCCTTGCGTTGACAAAATGAGAGCTCTTCTCATGTATGATAAACATATCCAGGGATTATCACACAAAGAAATAGCTGATTGTATTTATGGAAAAAAAATAACTTATAATGAATGGGAAACCGATGGCTGGTTACGAGCAAGGATAAGATATAAGCTTAAAAAAGCGCGCATGCTTATATCAGAAGGATTTGAAAATTTTATTTAATATGAATTGAATTCTTAAACTTAATCAGGGAGATAGTAAATACCTCAGGTGTGTGGGGGGGGGGGGGAGTTACTGAGTGTTTTTTCTTTAATCAATAATAAATAATAATTAAAAGTAAAGTTGCTTTTAACATTATCTTCCTATGATATTCATAAGGTATCTTACAGACGACTAGGAGATCTAAATGCGTACTAGAATTTTTCTTCGATTTCCCTTTTTTTTAGTATCCAGCTTTACTTTTGCTGAATCCAGTGAAAGCAGTGTAACTAATAGATGTGACTCAATACTACAAAGAGTGCAGACATCTTGTTCTGGGGGGGATAACTGGGGGGCTTGCTTTGGCGATCAATTATCTGCACTTATTAAAGGTTGCTTTTAGCGCTTCAAGTTAATTTATGTTGTAAACAACACCAGGTTCTTTTCAAAAGATAGCCAGAACTTGTTTTAAAGAAAACTCGTGTATCTCGATGATAATTTACACCAATACTGGCTTATCTTTTTTCAAAATTATAAAATATCTCTCTCTACTTAAGTAATTCTGTTTGTCGTTTGTTTAAAAAATGCAGTTAGGTATGAATCGCCACGGATAATCTAGACACTTCCGAGCCGTTGATAATACTGGTATTCATATTCTGTCGGTGACATCTGATTGCACGAACCATGTCGACGCTTACTGTTATAAAACATTTCGATGTAATCAAAAATATCTCTGCGGTCTTCTCCCCGCGTTCCGTAGGTCTTTTGCTTTATCCGTTCGCGTTTCAGCAACTGGAAAAAGTTTTCTGCAACCGCATTATCGTGACAGTTACCGCGACGGCTCATACTCCCTTCCAGGCCGTGTGATTTCAGGAACGACTGCCACTCATGGCTTGTGTACTGACTACCCTGATCCAAACTGTTTTTGGAGATTACGCCGGCATACAGCTATCAGCAGTGCGTTCAGGACAATCTCCTTTGTCATCCAGGATTGCATTGACCAGCCGATAATTTTGCGTGAGAACAGATCAACAACCGCAGCAAGATAAAGCCAGCCTTCGTGGGTCCTGATATAGGTTATGTCCGTTACCCAACGCTTATCCGAAGCATCCGGATTGAACTGTCGCTGGAGCCTGTTGGGCGACACGATACTGGCCTCGCCTTTGCGTGCCCGCGGCCTCCGGTAGAGTCTTTATCTCGGGACGATTAATGAGTCCCCAGACTCTGTTCACTCCGCAATGTTGCCCGCTGTCCCGCAAGTCCAGATGGAGCTTGCGATAACCATAAACGCAACCGGGCTTCAGCCAGAACTGTTTGATCTGTCCCGTCAGTCTCAGATCTACCTGGTGGCGCTGAGAATACGGCTGCATGCAACTGAAGGGTAATCTCGATCATTAACGTGAAACCCCATCAAACTAATCATTCTTAACCTTCCTAGAGCTAAGAACAAAAAATAATAAAATTCATACAAATTAAGAAAAATAATTATCGAGATATTAGAGGTGGTTTTAAGCATGAGTAATTAAATAAAAGTAAATTTCAATTTCATTGTAGCATGTTTTTTTCTGCCTATAATTCTGTTCATAAAGATAGACAATAGGCTCAATCTGATCTCTTTGCGCAGCAACGAACTGATACTGACCACCTGTCATATTATGGAGCAAATCAATTAATTAAATATTTACTTTTAAATTCACGTCCGAATCTTAAAACGCGTTATCAACTACTGCAATTACCTTCGTTAAGGCCTCTCGAGTGGTGAATTACAATCATTGCCCTCTTAACTCGTAAGGTTAGTCAATCAAGCCTGAATGAAAGGGGAAAATGAGTGACCTGTATTCGTTGACCACCACAAACGCCACTTTCCACCATTGATGAATGTTTAAATGGAGTACATTCTGTGAAGAGTCTTTGCAGGGATCATATTCCCTTTCATATCAAACTTTTTGGCTGGCTAAATATCGTTGTGCAGGCAATCTTTCCGTTAGCGATAACATTTATACCTGCCACCGCCGGAGCGAGAAATGAGAGCCATTTTTTTGAGAATGTCGCGCAGACATCGTCACACACTCAAGTATATATTTTGGGCGAAAATGAAACTATTTCCTCCGTCGCTGAAAAGTACAATATATCGATTGAGGCTCCAGGCAAACTAAACCAGCTACGTACCTTCGCGCACGGATTTCGCCACCTGAAGCCGGGGATGAGTTGGATGTTCCGCTTGCAAAACTGCCCGAAGTTCAGTGGAATACTGAGCCATCGGCTTCCGTGACTGGCCATGAGGACAGCAGCGCGCAGAGGCTGGCTATGCCTCTCAAACTGGCAGTTTCCTCACTAACAGGCCCACTGCTGATGTGGCAGCATCCATGGCCAGGGGGATGGCCTCAGGTGTTAGCAGCAGCGAAATTCAGCACTGGCTGAAGCATTTCGGCACCGCCCGCGTGCAGCTGGATGTGGATAAAAACCTTTCTCTGAAAAACTCATAGCTGGACCTGCTTGTCCCTTTTTACGAACAAAAGGACAGGCTTGTCATCACTCAGGGCAGTATTCACCGTACCGATGAACGCATGCAGTCGAAGCTGGGGGGTTGGATATCGCTGGTTTCCTGATAACTGGATGCTGGGGGGGGCGTTTAGTATTGGCGTGATTCTATTAAGATCGGTACTAACAGCTACTACCGCATCACAAACTGGAAAAATTCGCCGGATCTGGAGGGTTATGAAGAGCGTCCGGCGAACGGCTGGGATGTCCGTGCTCAGGCTTGGCTGCCATCATACCCCCAATTTGGCGCCAGAATGACCTATGAACAGTTTTACGGCGATAACGTGGCTCTGTTTGGCAAGGATAAAAGACAGAAAAATCCACAATCCATAACTGCCGGCTTTAATTACACCCCAGTCCCCTTACTTACAGTCAGTGCGAAACATCGTCACGGGAAATCCGGTTAGAAAGACACACGGTTTGGTATAGAGACGAACTATCGGTTCGGAGTGCCATGGCAGAGGCAGGTCGACCCGGACTCGGTGGCTGCCATACGCAGTCTTGCTGGCAGTCGCTATGACCTGATTGAACGTAACAACAATATTGTTCTGGAGCACAGAAAGAAGGCGAGCATTCTCCTGAAAACAGCGGACAGGTTGACGGGCGCCGCTGGTCGCAACTCGCAAGCTGGACGATTACACTCTGACCACGCCGCTGTGCACCGCCGATGAGCAGGGACTGACGGTTGAAGGGATGCTGACTTTCCTCGATCCGCCTAAAGAGAGCGCGGGAAAAGCCATTGCCGCGCTGCGCGATAACGGCGTGGCGGTGAAAGTGCTGACCGGCGATAACCCGGTGGTCACGGCGCGTATTTGTCTGGAAGTGGGCATCGATGCCCACGGTATCCTGACCGGCGCCCAGATTGAAGCGATGACGGATCGCGAACTGAAGCGATGACGGATCGCGAACTGAAGCGAGAAGTGGAAACGCGCTCGGTATTCGCGAAGCTGACGCCGCTGCAGAAATCGCGCATCCTGAAAACGCTGCAGAAAAACGGCCACACCGTCGGCTTTCTCGGCGATGGTATCAACGATGCGCCAGCCCTGCGCGACGCGGACGTAGGCATTTCGGTCGACAGCGCGGCGGATATCGCCAAAGAGGCATCGGATATCATTCTGCTGGAAAAGGATTTGATGGTGCTGGAGGAGGGGGTAGTCAAAGGACGTGAGACCTTCGGCAATATCATTAAGTATCTGAATATAACCGCCAGCTCAAATTTCGGTAACGTCTTCTCGATACTGGTGGCCAGCGCGTTTATCCCGTTCCTGCCGATGCTGGCGATTCATCTGCTCATCCAGAACCTGATGTACGATCTCTCCCAGCTCTCGCTGCCGTGGGACGAAATGGACAAAGAGTTTCTGCGTAAGCCGCGCAAGTGGGATGCGAAGAATATCGGCCGTTTTATGCTGTGGATTGGCCCGACGTCGTCCATTTTTGATATCACCACCTTCGCGCTGATGTGGTACGTTTTTGCTGCAAATAACGTTGAGGCCCAGGCGCTGTTCCAGTCCGGGTGGTTTATTGAAGGACTGCTGTCGCAAACGCTGGTCGTGCATATGCTGAGAACGCAGAAAATTCCGTTTATCCAGAGCCGGGCGACGTTGCCGGTGCTGCTCACCACCGCGGTGATTATGCCGCTCGGGATCTACATTCCGTTCTCGCCGCTGGGAGCGATAGTCGGACTGGAGCCGCTGCCGCTGAGCTACTTCCCGTGGCTGGTCGCGACGCTGCTCTGCTATTGTCTGGTAGCACAGGGCATGAAGCGTTTCTATATCAAACGTTTCGGTCAGTGGTTCTGATGATGAGGAGGCGCAGAGATGAATCGTTCTCCGGACACCCTCACCGCGCTGATATTTTTCCTGATGGGTCTGCTGGTGCTGCTGCGGGCAATCTGGCAAATCCTGTTCTGAAAGGGGCGCGATGCGTAGAGGATCGCTGGATAAAGTCTTTATTCAGGTGGCGATTATTGCGGCCATCATTATTCTGCTGACAATCTGGATTAGATAAGAAACTTTTTGTCTCGCCTGTTTGCCGGGCTGCGGCTAACATCTTGCCCGGCAAACCGTTCACGTACAGGAAATTGAAATTCTTTCAGCTCTGGAATGTAGTGGTTGAAATTAAACTATTGCTTGATTGGTAAGCCATCGAGGCTCTGAAAGATCACTAAAAAAATACAGGCCGGAAATTTCGGCGGTTCCGGCGTAAAACCCCAGGGAGAAAACAGCTGCCCCTCATCCGACAGACAGAGTCTGCGGAATGTGGTCTGGCATGTCTGGTCATGATGGCCTGCTGGCATGGTCTGCAGACAGATTTATCCACCCTGCGCGAACGTTTTAGTATCAGCACACAGGGGATGACCCTGCAAAGACTGATGGAGTGTGCGGCTGGTATCCGGTTGTCCTTCCGGGCCGTCCGTCTGGAGCCGGAAGACCTGAAATCCCTTTCTCTCCCGTGCATTCTCCACTGGAACATGAACCATTTCGTCGTGCTTTATAAAGTTCGCGGGAGCAGGCTGGTGATCCACGACCCGGACAAAGGGACGATAACGCTCTCCCTGCAGGATGCAGGCAAACATTTCACCGGTGTTGCGCTGGAGCTGACGCCAGCTGACAGGCAGGACACCCGGGCTGCTGGCCGCGATGTCGCGCATCATCGTTTTTGCCTTGGCGCTGGAAATCCTTATGCTGGGTAGTCCACTTATCAACCAGCTGGTAATTGATGAAGTGCTGGTTGCCGCCGATCGAAGTCTCCTGACCGTTATAATCATTGCCCAGATGCTGCTGTCGCTGGCCCGCCAGTGGGCCAGTATCACTCTGTCCGTCAATTTTAACATGCAGTGAACAGCCCGGGTTTTCCATCATCTGGTGCGTCTCCCTCTGGGCTGGTTTGATGCGCGCAGTAAGGGAAGTATCAATGCCCGTTTTGAGGCCGTGGATACCATCCAGGAGGAGCTGACCACGCAGGTACTGGAAGGTATTCTGGATGTGTTGCTCGTGATAACTGCGCTTTGTATGATGCTGCTGTACAGTCCGGGAATGACGCTGATAGCCGTCCTGGCAGCTATTATCTACGCTGTGCTGAGGGCGCTGTGGTATCCTTCCCTTCGACAGTCGGCAGAAGATGCCTGGGATGCAGCAACCAGGGAGTCCGGGCATTTTCTTGAAACACTCAACGGGATCCTCAGCCTGAAAATTAACGGTGTGACAGCGCACCGTGAGGCCGCCTGGCTGAATCTCAACGTCACCCGCAGAAATACGCAGTTGCGGCAGAGCCGTCTGCTGATGTGCTATGACATTGCGCACACCTGACTGGCTGCGTGGTATCGGCGATCATATTGTGGAAAGGTGCCGGTGAAGTGCTGGACGGCACATTTACCGTTGGTATGCTGGTTGCTTATTTATCTTACCAGATGCGTTTTTCTTCGAGTATCAGCAGCCTGACCGATAAGTTTTTTTCCTGGCGTATGCTCGATATCGATAATGAACGTCTGGCTGACATTGTGCTGACCCCGACCGAAGACCATCAGCAACGACCCGTTCAGGAAGACAATAACACTTCTGTCTTCCCGTCCGTATTCCGGGGGGGTGTGACTGACAATGTCCGTTTTCCTTTATCCCTTGAGCATATAACCTTCAGCCACAAAGGAGGAAATAAACCTATAACCCGTGGGGTTTCGCTGACACTCCACCCTGGCTTGCAAGGGCGTTGTACAAGAAACCGGGATTTCTGTGACTGGATGAAGCGACCAGCCACCTTGATGTTGAGAGCGAGGTTCGGATAAGCCAGACGCTACGTCAGCTGTGGCTGCCTGTCCTGCTGATAGCCCATCGTCAGAAAACCATAGCATCTGCAGATCGTGTTCTATATCTGGCAGACGGCTAATTTACGGAGCTGAAGCACAATCGCACCACCGATGATAGCGATCCGGGCCAGTGATCTTACTGATGACAGGCAGGTCAAAAATCAACCTTAACGTACAATAATTTTCGATATCCAAACTGCCCCTTAAGGTGCACTTCACAGTCTTCAGAATTTTTTAATGCCATATAGTCTCGCCTTAACTTTGCTATCTAAGAAATTATTATTTTCAGGGAGTTTTACATGTTATTTTTTTATATATAATAGATCTTTAATTTAATAACGAATCATCTATTTTTATTTAATGTGGTTGCATAGAGTTAATATAACGGTTAAAAAAACATACATATCAAGGTAGTTTGATATTCTTGTCGCTTTCTTAAAGAAATCTTTACACCCCGGGTAGATGAGATGTTAAGCTAACAATGTAGTCTATTGAAACTGATATTCTATTAAACTGTGGTTAGAAAAATCTTTAATTATAAGTTCAGCTTTCTTTTCATGTTTTTTTGTGTTGAAGTGAGTGAATTAATTATAATATAACGTCAAAAACTCCAAATGTTAAAGTAAATTCGAGAAAATTATGAGCTATAATATTCTTACTGAGGATGAAATTGATTTCATCTGTACAGAACTGGAAATGCTTAATGAAAAGCTTTATAATAAAATTAAATTTTTAATTGCTGATGCTGAACGTTCATTCACAGATGAAGCTCAAAAGAGAGGTTTTAATTTCGCACATAACCCGGCTAATTCTGGCTACCTGACTGCAGGCATCATCCAGAATTTACTCGATTGTTTGAGTCAGAACGACAAGTTGATAGCGACTTTAATTCTGACAAATGAGGCAAGAAGGCTTGGTGTTGTTATTAGCCCCCACATCCAGAATTGAATACCGGATAATGTAGTTAAATCTTAGATTAGTATATGTCATTCTTGCGGATAAAAATTCAATTCATCCGATGCAATGCTGTTTGTTATTTGGGTTTCGAAAGTCCTAAGTACATGAAAGATAATCTGTTTTTAACATATATTTTAAATTATATTCTTTTCTGTGCAGAGGGTACGCCTGTTCCTACGTTATAAATTCTGCAAACTCCTAGGTTTTAACCTAGAGCAAAAGTTCTTTATCAGTTATAAGCGCCATGAACAGGTGTTGGCACAAGATTGCCTGGTTCGATCGCCGCCCCGCTATTTATTCCGCGGAGTCCAGGTTATTCTCCGTATAAGGGGAAAAATCCGCAAAACGGATCGCAGGCGGATCCGGTGAGGATCGATTTATTTCCGTGGTTTTCGCTGGACTGCTAGGGGAAAATACGTTCCATACCATCGACAACTGAGATTGAAAATTTGACTCTCTGCCCAGCGAAATCCCGCACAATTCACGCAGCGGCGTCACTGAGCACAATCTGCACAATTCTGATGCCGCGCGCTACCTTGACTATGAAAGCGCGGTGGCGCTGCGTAATCTCGCCGCCGCATACGGCACCGACATGCCCCGCTACCTGCAGGCCCCCGAGGTGGCGGGGCTGCTGGCTAAGATGACCGATGTCCGCAAACGGCTGTTCATCGACGCGCTGTGGAATACCGGCGGCCGGCTCAACGAAATTCTGCCGCTGGCCCGGGAGGACTTCGTGCTCGACGATCCGCTCACCAGCTCGCCGTTCGTGGTGCTGCGCACCCTCAAGCAGCGCGGGCTCGAGGAGGCCGCTCGACGAATGAAGAGCAGCAGGCGGAGCGGGACGCGGAGGCGGAGGCGGAGGCGGAGGCGGAGGCGGAGGCGGAAATTAAATACAACCCGCCGCGGGCGGTGACACTCATCGATCCGGAGTTCGTGCAGCGGCTGAGGGAGTGGTTTGCGACGGTGAAACCGCCGGCGGGCGCCCGGCTATGGGGCATCAAAAGCGAGGACACCGCGCGCAGCTGGATCTTGCAGACGGTCTCGGCCGCACAGTGTGACGGTGTCACCTTCTCCGTCCGGCCGGTGACGTCTAGGACGTTCATGGTTAGGAGATTGAATAGCATCTTTGAGAGCGCCTGACCATGATTTTATTGCACCCCATCCCTTTTATGACGCGGTTATTCATCAGTATATTTTTGCGGAATGCGCCTTCAAGTAGCGGCCGTATTGTGCCTGCAGATAGCGCCGCCACTGACGCTCATCGCGGATGTGACCCAGCCCCGGCAGGATGCCGGGCATGATGCGGGCGTAGCTGTCGCGCAGCAGGCGGATAACCGCACTCCGCCAGATGGTCTCCACGGCCTTCTCTTTAAAGAAGAGGCTGCGCCAGACGCGGTGCTTAACGCGCAGGCCGCCGCGGGTGACGGAGACGTGGATGTGCGTGTGCTGACTGAGCTGCCGGCCGTAAGTGTACAGGGCACAGTATAGGCCGGCCTCAATACCCTGTTTACACGCCCACTTTAGCATGGCCTGGGTGGCGTAGCGGAACAGGTCATTGAGCAGGGGCCAGTTACTGTTAAAGAACAGTCAGAGCAGGTGTGGCATGGTAAAAGTGATATGCTGCCATTCGCAGTCGGGCAGAACGTGCTGCGGCCCTTGACTTGCAGCTCTGGCAGAAGAAACGTAAGCATGCGGTGAACTCATCTTCCAATTGTCTTTTGGTACGTTAGCATCGGTTTTCCCTCCTGTTATCTGGTTATTGAGGAACATCATGCAGGAACGAAAACCCTATACGCTTAAAGAAAAAAGACAGCATGTTGCCAACTGGCGCGCCAGTGGGCTGACCCGTCAGCAGTACTGCGAATTACATGGCATCAAATTTTCCACTTTCCGGGAATGGCTGCAGGATACCAAAGCGGAACGCAGGCTTAATGACTCAGGGCTGATACCCGTACATATTGCTACTGCGCAGCCCGTCGCTCCAGCTCCTCCGGTCGTCAACGACCCCGTCATGTTGTTTTTGCCCGGCTGCATCCGTATGAGTTGTCACGCCACCCAGCTCACCGATGTCTTCAGAGCGCTCAAACATGCTGACGCCTGAGAATGTTTTCCTGGCGGTCAAACCGATGGATATGCGGCGCGGGAGCGATACGCTGACCCAGTATGTCCAGGACGATCTGAAATCCTCCTGGCACGAAGGCGCTGCGTTCGTCTTTACCAACAAGGACCGCTCACGCATCAAGGTTTTACGGTGGGACAAACACGGCGTCTGGCTGTGCGTTCGTCGTCTGCATAAAGGACACTTTCGCTGGCCTCGTGCGGGCGACAAAGCCTGGTCTCTCACTCAGGATGAATTTAACTGGCTGATTACCGGCGATGGCTGTCAGACAGATCGCAGCGTTGTACCGACTGGAGAAGAATATCCGGCATCGCCCGGCAGAAAAGATCCGCCAGTGGCGACAACGCTACTCCCGGCCCATTGTCGACAAACTGTGGTTGTGGCTGGAGCAGCAAAAAGAGGCGTGCCCGGAAAGCTCCGCGCTGGGTAAGGCCATAAACTATATGCTGAAACGACGTGAAACGCTCAGCCGCTTCCTTGATGATGGCTCGCTGCCGCTTGACATCAATCGCTGTGAGCGCGCCATCTGGCCGGTGGTGATGGGGCGTCTAACTGGCTCTTCGCGGGTTTACTGGTGGCAGGAGTTCGTGCAGCGCAGATCATGAGCCTGCTGGAAAAAGCTAAAATGAATGGTCTGGAGCCACATGCGTGGCTGACCGACGTACTGACACGTCTGCCCTCCTGGCCAGAGGACCGCCCGCATGAATTACAGCCGTTCCCGACGTACTGCTTCGCCAGTCCTGAGTGATGCCCCCGCGCAGTATCCTGATACCCTGAGCGATTATCCCGTCCTCCGCACTCTCGCCCCTGAGACAATAAACAGTCTGCAAGACTGACGGCGCGCGGCTTACAGCACAAATCGATGCCCTCAGCCCTTGGCTCAAACACCTGACGCAGAAATCCGGAGACCCGAGGCATCACTACTGCCTAAGTACTTGCTGGCCTAACCTTGTTGACCCGAAATCACCGTAAGCAGGGGGCTATACATGATCACCCCCCAGCCGTCAATGCGAGTTCACCGCAACATTACGAAGAAACGGGAGTGGATACAAGGGAGGTACAGCAGTAGCGGCGGACGCCCATAGTGCAGGTACCGCAGGCAAGCATGCGCTCAACACAAAGTCGGGTCCACTGGCTGACGCTGACGCCGTGTTTTTCGAGGTAGCGGTTCCAGCCGTCTTCAACGGTGAACAGCTGCTTTGCCGGGCGCGGGATATACATGGGGCTGGTTATAAAACGGTGATCCGGCCATGCAAAGTACCGGAACGGCGAAGCCGTGACGCTCGCCCCATAAGGGCGCTACGTTCGATGCACCCGGGCGAAGAAGCGGAAGCGATCAGTCGCCAGCTCCTTATGGCGTCGTCTGCGTTTTACGCTCAATTCATTAGGGTGGTAAATAGGATATATCCGCTTGTGGTTGACGTGAAGGCCTTCCCGACATAATAACTGTCAGATGCGCCGGTAACCAAAACGTCTTCGTCCAAGCGACAGTTCTGTGATGCGCCCTCATAAATGCGCATCAACCGCAGGACGCTGAGATCTAGCCGCAGGTCGCCAGAGACAAATCTATAAGCCAGCAGGCACTATCGCAGTATCTCACTGATTCAGCGCATAAGCGAACGCCTCGCACAGCAGGGATTTATTTCGATAACGTCACGTTTTTTCAACCAATAGCATATGCAGGGATTCAAGCAACGGCGTACTCCGGGACTGCCGGGCTGCAAGCAGCTCTGTTGCGCGAAGGCGGCCTTCATTCTACCTGAATCTCAGCTATTTAAAGATGATGTTATCGTTAAGTTCATCTCCACATATCAATTTGTATAAATTTTCATATTTGTTAAACACAGCACTTACCAAGAAATAAGGGCACAAAACCTTTGTGCCCTTATGCCAAAAAATAAAATAAATTATTACCAGCAACCTTTTATAGCTGCCATTATTTGTGCGCCCATACAACCGCCCCAGTTATCGCCCCCTCTGCAAGCGTTCTGTACCTGTTCTAAAAGAAAATCACATTGCGGGTTCTTACCATCAGAAATCATAGCAAAAGTGTTAGAGGAAGATAAAATAGCCAGCATTAAAAGAATATTTTTTATGTTCATGTCACTAATCTCCTGTTGCCTATGAATAGCCTTCAAATTCTACCCGCCGCTAAAAACGGAAAGCAATATTTATTTTTCTTTCGATGTGTAGTTAAATGAAGAAAAAGATAAAACTAAAGATAAAAAAATTAAATCGCCCTTTTTCTTCAGCGAACGCTCATATCTACCTATTCACGAAATCGGAGTACGCAGACGGTAGGCGCGAAACGCAGCGACATTATTCAGCAGTTAATGATTGAGGCCGTACTGGTTTGCCTGATTAATGGCGCTTTAGGCATTGCGCTGTCTTATGACGTAGACGCGCTCTTTACTGCCTTGGCGGGGAAAATGTTCACGGCTATATATTCGTGGCAGACCGCCAGCGCCGCGTGTTCTGTTCAACCTTAATAGGCATGATTTTCGGCTATCTCCCCGCCCGCAAGGCGGCAAGGATGGACCTGGTGGTTAGCGGGTTATCGACGAACGGAACAAATTCAAAAAGGCCGTGAAGACCATCTGGCGGACCGCCGTTATCCGCCTGCTGCGCGGCAGCTACGCCCGCATCATGCCCGGCATGCGGCCTGGGCTGGATCACATCCGCGATGAGCGCCAGTGGCACCGTTATCTTTAGGTCCAGTATGGCCGCTACTTGAAGGCGCATTCCGCAAAAATATACTGATGAATAACCGCGTCATAAAAGGGATGTGGTGCAATGAAATTCATGGTCAGACGCTCTCAAAGATGCGATTCAATCCCCTAATAATTGATCGGTAATGACGATCATGTATTTTATTTTGATAGGTTTTTCCGATTATAATTTGTATTTCGATCGTTACAAACAATTTTATTGCCGTAATTAATAACTTTATAGTGCAGATAAATTGTTGTTTGGAGCCTCATTGTACAGGGCGTAATTAATGGATGAGAAAATTAATAATTTTAACTCCTATTCGTACTCTAAAGGGGTATTCACCAAAAGGGTTAAAGAGCTGGTTGGCGAATTCAAGATGCTCGTCAAGAAGCATAAGCAAGTAAGATCATATTAGTTAAGTGTAAGAAAAATGCTTAATTTGACAGGTGTGAACTTAATTAAAATCACTATAATTAATTTTTTGTGTTTCATTTTGATTTGATTTTTCATGGTGGTCTTTTAAGAGATGAAGGTCGCTCATCAATTTATGCATGCTCGACATTGGGGGCGGTAATTTTCTGTCAATGATGGGTGTTATTATAAATACATCCTTTTAATATACCATTTATCTTCACTATTGCGGAATACCATTAGAGGTGATAACTGAATCGAATGGCGTTCGTCCGATAGAATAAGGAATATATTTTTTCGATAGATAATCGGTTATTAAACATGATATTTAGAGCATTTGCCCTTTGTGTGACCAGCACTGTTCTCATGGGGAGGGATGCCCTCATTCAGGGTCGCCAAACAAATATTTTAGCATGGCACTAGTTGATACCTTGTGCTCGTGCATGTAATTCATGTCACTGCCGTGTTGACATGACTCTTTCCGGATGACCGGAATTCATAAACTGTAAATTTGAAGGAACAAGTATGATGCATAAAACGTCTTTGGCATTAACACCTGCTGCGTTGTTATTACTGATAGCGTCCGGAACTACTCAGGCTGCTAGCAATGCCCAACTGACCGTCACGGCCAATGTGGTGGCGTCTACCTGCGATATTTTACTGTCCACTAATAATCTAGATCTAGGTAACCATGCACAGTCCATGTTTACTTCGGTGGCGACCCCTGTAGCCGCCAGCAACAAGACTTTTAAAATCAGTCTGAACAACTGTGATGCGCCAGCGGCATCGAAAGTGGCCAGTGTGGCAATCACCGGCAAGACGTTGGGGGGATACCCTACATTGTTCAACACCACGGACACCAACACCGGCATCACCTTTAACAAAGTCGGGTCTTCTGAGTATCTGAAATCGGGCGACGAACTGGTTTTGGCCTCTGCTGATGGAGAGTCGCCAAAAGCGGCAGATTTCAATGGTAAGAGCCTTAGTCTGCAGGCAGGTCTGGCATCCAGTGTGACCAGCGGGATTGATATTGGTGCCGTTAGCGCCCCGGTTCTGTTCAGTTTTGCCTACAACTAATGACTCCGTTTGCAGATTAGCGTGAGCTAGTCTGCCATTATCAGACACCAACAGATAACCGGAGTCAGAGCATGAACCGACTTTTTCTTGTCACTGCTGCGCTGATCACCTGCCTGGCGCTCCCCCTGACCGCGTCGGCTGAAGGATTTGGCATTAATACCACCCGCCTGATTTATCCACAGGGGGAGCGCAGCATCACGGTAGTTGTACGCAATACTTTGTCGAGTCAACCGTATTTGGTACAGGCCAGTGTCAGTAATTCCCGTGATGGCGTGGCGCCTTCAGAGTTCTTTACGGTCACGCCACCACTGTTTCGTCTGGAGCCCAACAGTACCAACCATATCCGCATTGCTGGCTATACCAAATCGTTGCCTACCGACAGGGAGTCTGTGTTCTTCTTCCACACCCGCGCCATTCCGGGCAGCATTGCTCCTGCCAATGACAAGCCTGCTGCCGGTGTGCGCGGTAATGTGCAACTGGGCGTCGGCAATAGCATCAAGCTGTTTTATCGTCCAGCAGGGTTGAGCACCACCGCTGCGCAAGCCCAGAAAGGGTTGCATTTTTCCCTGGTTAACAACGGGCTGCGGGTCAGTAATCCTTCGCCGTATTATGTCAGCCTGGCCGGAATCAGCGTGACGGGGCAGCCTGTCAAACTGGATACGCCCGGGGCATTGATGTTGTCGCCCTTTGGTGAATATACCTACCCGACGACGGTGAAGACAGGAACGGTGCAGTGGAAAACCATCAATGATCTGGGAGGCATTGATGCATTTATTTATGCGCTACCTTAATGTCTCCGGCAGTACGATTTTGTTGCTGGCCTGTAGCCTTCCGTCGTTATCTGTATCCGCCGTGACCTTGAATTTTTCCGCCAACATCGTACCGACGACCTGTGATGTCTCATTGAGCAGGGATGCGCTGCCGTTGGGGACCGTGCCTCTGGCCAGTCTGCGTGCTGGGGGGCGTTTTGCCGAGCAGGCAACCCGGATAAACATCAGCAACTGTGAGGGTAGCCCGGTGGCGAACGGCAGACGCGTTGCTGTCAAAGTCAGCGGAGAGGGGGTGAGACTGGCTAATGGTCAGTGGGTTTTCCGTAGCAACGAGTCGGAGGCAACCGGAGTAGGAGCACTCCTTGAAGAGGCTCGTTCTGGGGAGCAAAACGTCGTCGTGGAAAATGGCGATTTTCTTATTAACGCAGAGATGCTACCTGCATCAGGTAGCACGCTAGGGGCCGACCTGTTAGTAGCTTTGACCTGCGGCACTACAACGGCACAGTGCAAGTCCGCCACCTCCGGGAGGCTTATCGCCCGTATCCATTTTGACTTTGTCTACCACTGAGTGCCTGACATGACCTATGTATTGATTTACCTATCTCGGCTGACATGTGCTGGAATGCTGGTCGCTCTGTGGAGTGCCGAGGGGTGTGCGAGCGACGGAAAAGGCGGCGTTAGCTTGAGCCAGACTCGCGTGGTATTGACGGCCAATGACCCAGCCCAGAGCATCACGATAAAAAATCGTGGGCAGGTGACCTACCTTATCCAGAGCCGGGTGCAACGTTCCCTTGACATCGTCGGGGAAGTGCCATTCATCGTGACGCCGCCGTTGTTTCGTCTGGGAGCTGATAGCCAGAATTTACTGCGTATCATTCAGCAGGGTGACGCGGGGCTTTCCCCAGACCGTGAGTCGCTGTTCTATCTGGCGGTAACGGTGGTGCCAGCACAGGCCCTACCGAGCGCTAATGAGAACGAAACACAGCTGTCGGCCCAGGTTTCAATGGGGTTTCGACATGTCATCAAGTTACTTTATCGGCCACAGGGGCTGGCGATCTCCCCAGAGTTGGCATATTGCCGGATACGACTGACCCAGACCGCAGACGGTGTACGCCTAGATAACCCGACGCCCTATTATCTGACTTTCGGCCACCTGAGTTTTAACCAGCAGGTCATCGACCTTGACCGTCTGCCGTCGATGCTTGCACCGCATGGCAGTCAGACCTATCCCGTCACCGAGCCCGTCAACCAGGCCGAGTGGCAGTTGATAACCGACTACGGCAGCCTGTCCCCGCGCTGCCATGCTCCTGTTCCCACCCCAGAGGAGAAAGCATGACAATGAAACGGTTACGGTTTCTGCTACTGGCACTGCTCTTGGGAGGGCTGAGCATCGGCAACGTTCGGGCAGCGACGGCGGAGCCGCGCGGAATTTCCTTTTACGTACTGCGGGTGGTGTATCACGAGCAGGCGAAGAAAGGAGTCACGCTGACGGCCTACAATAAGAGCGAACATCCCTACCTGATGCAGTCCTGGGTACGTGCGATAGATCCGGAGACTGGCGGTGTAGATTTTGGGGCAACGGGGAAGGCACCTGTACCCTTTATTGTTATCCCTCCATTGCAAAGGCTGGAGCCGGGTGGGAAGTTGATCCTGCGTATCCGCCGCATCGGCGACACTCTTCCTGTGGACCGGGAGTCGGTATTCTTTGTTTCGGTGAAGGCTATTCCCTCTCAGATCAGGCCGGATGTTGCCACAAAACAGACTTCACCGGCCCTAGGGCAAATGACTCTGACGGTGGTGAGCAACCTGAAATTGTTTTACCGCCCGGACGGATTGGCTGCTCGTGCGGTTGCAAATGTGGCTCCGCAACTGCGCTTTCGCTATGACGGTCATGATCTGATTGCGGAGAACCCATCACCGTACTGGCTGACATTTTCTCGGCTGAGCATCGGCGACCAAGCGCTAGACAAATCGGCCCTGCGGCTGATGGTGCCACCAAAAGGAGAGCAGCGCTATCGTCTGCCCACAGGAGCCCACGGCCCTGTAGCTTGGCAACTGATTGATGAAGATGGCTGGGATACGCCGCGTCAACAACAGTCCCTGTGACACAAATGTTCATGATGTGATAGCTAAATTGACAATGAAACAGCATACCAGAAACCTATCCTGTGTACCGTGCTGCCCCCGTTTGCTACTGCTGATCAGCAGCTTGTTGCTGTTCGAGGTACTTCCGGTCTGGGGGCGGGATTACTTTGACCCCGGCTTGCTGTCCCTCTACGGTAGCCCTACGACGGCGGTAGACCTGAGTGCCTTCGAGACTGCTGGCCAGATACCGGAAGGTAGCTACCTGGTGACGGTGTACGTCAACCAGAACGAAAAAGGTCAGCAGACGGTAATGTTTGACAAAACGGCGGATGGCGAAGTGCAGCCAGTACTGACACCGTCCTTTCTGCGCGAATTGGGCATCAATACCGATGCCTTGCCCGCATTTGCCGGTCTGCCGCAGGATGTTCCGATCAGCAGCCTGACAATGCTTATCCCGAGTGCGGAGGTACGTTTTACCCTGGCTGAGCTGCGCCTAGACTTGAGTATTCCACAGGTGGCTATGCAACCTAATGCGAGCGGGCAGGTTGACCCGGCGTTGTGGGATCCGGGTGTCACGGCCATGATGCTCAATTACAGCTTGAACGGAGGACGTAACTGGCAGTTTTCACAAGCGGGACACGAAAGCAGTGAGCAAACCAACCTGTTTGGCCGCATTCATATCGGCCTAAACTGGGAGAACTGGCGAGTGCGGAGTGACATCACTCACACCCGCTATGAATATAGCGGTGGCGGGCAATCAAACCGGAGCGTTCGCAGTACTCAATTCATGAACACCTACGTGCAACGGGATATCCAGCACTGGCGTTCAGAGATACTGGCGGGCGAGAGCAGCAGCGGGAATGATGTGTTTGACAGTATCCCTTTTCGCGGGGTAAGGCTCAACTCCAACGAAGACATGCTGCCCTACAGCCTGCGAGGATTTGCCCCGCAGATTTCCGGTATCGCTCAGAGTAATGCGCGGGTGACGGTCAGCCAGAACGGTAACGTTATCTATCAGACCTTTGTGGCTCCGGGCCCCTTTGTGCTGGAAGATCTGTCCCAAACTGGCCAGGGAGGGGATCTGCTAGTCACTATCAGCGAGGCCGATGGCACGGTGCGTACCCAAACGGTGTCATATTCATCGTTGCCGATGATGCTGCGCCCGGGGGCGTTAAAGTATGAAGTCACCGCCGGGAGCTATAACGGCGGAATAACCCAAGCGTCCCGGGAGTCCAAATTCGGGCTGGGTACATTGATGATGGGCCTGCCTTACGACATAACCTTGTACGGGGGGGGGATAGTGGCACAGGACTATCTGTCGATGGTGTTCGGCAGTGGGGTGTCGCTACGAACACTGGGGGCGCTGTCGGCAGATGTTACCACCTCTAGCGCGACATTACCCAGACAGGCCGGGAGACAGCAGGGGGCTTCCTATCGGTTGCGCTACGCCAAAAGCCTGCTCGACACAGGCACCTCAATTGACCTGGCAGCCTACCGCTATTCGACCCGCAACTACTTCAGTTTTTCAGACGTGAATAGCTTGGGTTATCAGTTAAGTGAAGGTCAGGTTCCGTGGGCGCTGGATCGTCGGCGTAGTAGCTTCCAGCTCAGGCTGAGTCAGCAACTGGGCCGTTTGGGAGCAACCTACCTGATAGCGTCGCGGGATGACTATTGGGGCGGGGACCGGGTGAACAACACGCTGTCTGCGGGATACAACGGTAGCTATCAGGGAGTGAGTTACGGGATAGCCTACAGCATTAACCGCACCAAAAGTGACGGAAGCTGGCCGGAGAATCGGCAGCTAGCGATGAACGTGCAGGTGCCGTTTAGTTTGTTCAGTTCGGGATCGGTGGCCAGGCGCAGTTATGCCAATTACCAGCAGACTCGTGACAACCAGGGGCAGGTGCAGCAACAGATGGGGATCAGCGGGACACTGCTCGAGAACAGTCAACTTTCCTACAGTGTTTTGCAGGGGGTTAACAAAGGTGAAGGCAACAACAGCACCTCGTTGAGTGCGGGTTATCAAGGTAGCAAGGGGCGGCTGAATCTGGGTTATAGCTACGCCAGCCATTACCGTTCGTTGAACATGGGGGTTAGTGGCGGTCTGGTGGCGCACCCAGAAGGTGTGACGCTGGGTCAGTCGCTGGGCAATACGGTGGCGATAGTGAGTGCGCCGGGTGCTGGTGGGGTTGGCGTGAGCCGTGGCGGTATCCAGACGGATGGCCGGGGCTATGCGGTGGTGCCGTACCTGTCGGACTACCAGAAGAACAGTATCAGCCTGAACCCGACGACGTTGCCGGACGATGTGGATATCACTCAGTCGAGCCTGAATGTATATCCGACCAAAGGTGCGGTGGTGATGGCGAGTTTTAGCCCGCGAATCGGCTATCAAGCACTGGTCACTCTGCGAAAGGGTAATACTACGGTGCCATTTGGGGCACTGGTGACGGTGGTTGACACACTAGGTAGCGAAAATCATACCAGCATTGTGGGTGACGGTGGGCAGGCATACCTGAGCGGATTGCCGGAGAGTGGTCGATTGCAGGTGGCGTGGGGGACTGATGTGGAGCAGCGGTGTGAGGCTGTGTTCAGTCTTGCTGATGCCGCACCGGCCCAAGGTAACCCAATACGTCAATTGCAGGTGCGCTGTGAGGAAACTGCATCATAAGCAAACGGCCTTGCAAATGTCTGAAGAAATAAGAGAAATATTGGATGAAAAGAATTTTTACTGTCATCGCCCGGTACATGACCGCGATGGGCTTGGTGCTCCCTGTGATGATATTGCCGCAGGGACAGGCACAGACTTTTACGATTGGTAAGGGCTCGGGAATTGTCCTTGAAGGGATACTGCCTTTCAGCGTGACGGGAACTGTCACGCCTAAAAATTCAGGTCTAGATTATCGGTATGATGGGGTGGCAGCTTTCGGAAGTCTAAGCTCAACATGTATGAATAGCAGTATGTTAAAGCAGATAGGAGGCTATTTGGCGTTCCCTATAGGAAACGGTCTAGGAATTATTCCTCGAGCTACGGTGAGTGCGACTTACGAGTTGAGTGACGGCACGCTCGAAACGATGTCTGGAACGATTGGATTACCTGAAACTCGGGGCAAAACCTCCTCGGGATATGACATTACCACGGGTCCTGGCACTGGGTCCTGGTGCCTGCCGCCGCGAATGAATGACTACAGTAATTTTTATAGTGTTAATCATGAGAATACGGTTTCAGCCGAAGGGGATTGGACTCTTGTTGCTGACGGAACTCAGCAATCAACGATAATGGACCTGGGGAATAGTCATTTGTTTTTTGTTAGTCGTATGGGACGTAGTTATATTTGGAGAACTCTAATAGCTAAAGGAGCGAATGATATTCGCGTTTCAACTTTGGAATGTACAGTGGATACCCCGACCCAAATTGATTTTGGTACGGTACCGTACTTAAACCAGCCCGGGACTGAACTTGCTATAAAATCCAATACTCTTTCGACCCAGTGTAATCAGGACGCAAGCGCTACCATAAACACCAATATCAACTTGCAAATACGCAGCCTGTCTGGTTTTCACGAAGGAAATACTAGCCATTTGGCGTTGAATCAGGGCGGAGGTTATATCACTGGCGAAATCAGTAACGGTGTTACTGGCAGCGGTGTGTGCTCTGCCAATACCGGAGTGGTGTTTGACAGCCGCGCGATAACGTTAGGAACCATTTCCACCGAACAAACGAGCCAGTCTTTGTTTCATGAGGTCACCTGGCGGCTATGTTCCGGTGGTAGTGATTTACCCACAGGGCCGGTTACGGCGTCAGCGGAGCTACTGGTTACTTTCAACTGAGACTCGCTCAAGTAACGTATTTAGAAAAGTCAATGTGGCGATTCAGATTGGTACAACCCGGTCAGCCCCAATCGAATCAGTAAATCTCGTAGAAATGACGGGTACAGTACGCAAGTGTTACCAACGGTGCAAAACTGATCCACCCCAGCGGTTGAAAATTGATCTGGGGGTTAATCTGCTCCTCTGAATACAGGGGAGCTTATGATCACTTTTGAAATTCGTATGGAAATTAAAGTCCTGCACAAGCGGGGAATGAGTATCCGGGCCATTGCCAGGGAACTGGGTATTTCGAGCAATACTGTCTGCAGCCACCTGAAAGCCAAATCTGAAAAGCCGCAGTATTAACCACGCCCGGCACCATCATCACTGCTCGATGAATACCGTGATTACATCTCTAAGCGGCTCAGCGATGCGCATCCCTACAAAATCCCGGCGACCGTTATTGCCCGGGAAATCATGGAGCTGGGCTATCGTGGAGGGCTTACTACCCTGAGAGAGTTTATCCGCAAACAGACCCTGCCAGCACAGGCAGAACCGGTCGTTCGCTTCGAAACCGAGCCTGGACGGCAGATGCAGGTTGACTGGGGACCATGCGAAACGGCAAGTCATCCCTGCATGTGTTCGTCGCTGTTCTGGGATAACGGACATAACCTACATCAGGACCCACGAAGGCTGGCTGTATCTTGCTGCGGTTGTTGATCCGTTCTCACGCAAAATTATCGGCTGGTCAATGCAATCCCGGATGACAAAGGACATTGTCCTGAATGCACTGCTGATGGCTGTATGGCGGCGTAATCCCCAAAAACAGGTGCTGGTTCAATCGGACCAGGGCAGTCAGTATACAAGCCATGAGTGGCAGTCGTTCCTGAAATCACACGGCCTGGAGGGAAGTATGAGCCGTCGCGGTAACTGTCACGATAATGCGGTTGCAGAAAGCTTTTTCCAGTTGCTGAAACGCGAACGGATAAAGAAAAAGATCTACGGAACGCGGGAAGAAGCCCGCAGCGATATTTTTTATTACATCGAAATGTTTTATAACAGTAAGCGTCGGCATGGTTCGAGCAATCAGATGTCACCGAATGAAAACCAGTATTATCAACGACTCGGAAGTGTCTAGATTATCCATGGCGATTCAGAACGGATTTATTGAGAGTTTTAACGGACGCTTTCGCGATAAGTGTCTGAATGAACACTGGTTCAGCGATATTCTTCATGCCCGGAAAACGAGTAATGACTGGCGGCAGGATTATAACGAGTGCCGTCCCCATTCATTACTGGATTACCAGACACCAGCTGAATTCGCAACAGACTGGAGAAACAGGAAATATGAAGAAAAACCAACCGACATTACTAACTGAAGGTTGCATCTAATCCTGGAGGCAGGTCACCGCGACAACAAAGTTTTTGTCACCTTCGCATAAAAAATAGAGCGTTTCCTGAACTAAAAAAACAGTCAGAATTTCAGTACTGACAAAATTAATCGGGTAATTAAAGCTCATAGCCTCTGCCTCCCAAGAGAAAGACGCCCCAGTCTCCAAAAATGACTGTTTACTTGATCTCGTAAATTTTATCAATAAAGTTATTGTCTGGAATTTACGAAATAGATTTCTTGTTGGGTTGGTTCATAATCTTTCATGTTCCCTCCGGTTGACAACAATAAATTTACAGCAAATTATACTTAAAAACTCATTTTTGTTTATTTAATATTACTTTTCTTATATTTTATTTATTTGCACACCTTGATTGACATTGGAAGGTTATTTGCTTTAAAGTCTCTTAAAATAATAACATATAGAATGTTAAACCAAGGCTTGTATATTATAGAGGTTCAGTTAAGTTAGATTAATCACACAAACGCATTGAATTCTAATTGATTATGAAAAAGGTATATTGCTGACTTAACAACTTAAGTTGCCTTAGTTAATCGAAATTAGAATGAAAACTTAATTGTTAAACTCTGTGCTTATAATATAGGCGAAGCTAAAAAATCTCAAAAACGTCACTGCAATTATTGGTAATTTTTAAAACTGCTGACGTTCTGCTTTTAGGCTGAAAATGAAGGTAAATGGAATCCAAGCTATGAAAAACTCTATCAAAACATATTTAATTACTGATGATCAATATCTCTTGAATGCTATTAAACATTGGATTCCAGTCGAGTGGTCCGGTGATAGTATACCTTTCTTGTTTAAAATTAAAAAACAAAATAAATTCTTCATAATTATTGACAGCAGGATCGCCAGAAAAGATTATATGAGATTTAAAGAAAAACACCCTGACAATGTTTTTGTTCTATTTATAAATTTTTCAACCATGAGATTAAAGGCAGATAATGAATTTTATGATAAAAAAATCGATGGGAATACTGACTTGGTCATTTTTGTAACAAACTTGAATGTATGGATTCAAGAGCATTATCGAAAGAAAGTTAAATGTAGTAATATTGTGCATATAACTAAAAAAGAAAAGAAGATATTTTATTATTATATCAAATATAATTACAACATTAGATTGGTTGCTCGGATTTTAAACTTAACAGAAAGAAACACCAGGAATCATCTATGCAATGTAAGTAGGCGTTTTGGTTTTTCAAATTTCCTATCGTTTCTTATATTTAATTATTCAGCTTGTATTACAAGTTTAAGCACGGAGTCTGGCGCAGCCTCTTCTTTAAAAACTGTCCATGGGTGAAACCCCGTCCTGAATCTCAGAAACTCCCCGGAAAAGTTGGCAGGAGAATTTAGCGAAGGAAGCAGCCGTCGGCCTTTTGGTGGTATGACCCCGTAAAAAAACATGATTCAGGAACTGTGGCGGAGCCGACAGTGGTAACTTTGATCCTGTTCAGGAAGGTGATTTCTCCGTCGTCCCCTCCTTCGTTCGTAGAAAATGAGCAAGGAGATTTCCATGAAAAAATCCTCCCGAATGACTATTGTCCATCCTCATGCTGCGGGCGTTGATATTGGCGCTGAGAACCACATTGTCGCCGTACCGCCTGATGCTGACACCGAGCCTGTCAGGACTTTTCAAAGTTTTACTGGCGATCTTCAACGGATGTCTGACTGGCTCAAACCTGTCACATTATGACCATTGCCATGGAGTCTACCGGCGTTTACTGATTGCCTGCTTTTGAAATCCTTGAAGCAGCTGGGTTCAAGATGATGCTCGTTAATGCAAGAAACGCAAAAAATGTTCCCGGTCGCAAGACCGATATCATGACCTGCTCCCCGTTGATTAACACACCCCGGTTTAAGTAATGTCTTCATAAGCCACATGAGGACAACCCCCATGAAGAAGCGTTTTTCCGACGAACAGATCCTCAGTATCCTCCACGAGGCTGAAGCCGGAGTTTCTGCCCGCGAGCTCTGCCGCAAGCACGCCATTTCCGACGCCACCTTTTACACCTGGCGCAAGAAGTATGGCGGTATGGAGGTGCCCGATGTTACGCGGCTTAAATCTCTTGAAGAGGAGAACGCCCGCCTCAAGAAGCTACTGCCGAAGCCATGCTGGATAAGGAGGCACTTCAGGTGGCTCTGGAGCGAAAGTACTGACGACAGGCCAGAAGCGGGAAGCCGTGGTGTTGATGTGTGATGCGACCGGTCTGTCGCCACGTCGTGCATGCAGGCTTTCAGGTTTGTCCCTGTCGACCTGCCGCTATGAGGCTCAGCGTCCGGCAGCTGATGCGCATTTATCAGGGCGCATGACTGAGCTGGCACTGGAGCGCAGGCGTTTTGGCTACCGCCGCATCTGGCAGCTGCTGCGTCGGAAGGGACTTCACATCAATCACAAGCGGATATACCGTATTTACCACCTTAATGAACTGAGCGTAAAACGCAGACGACGCCGTAAAGGGCTGGCACCGAACGGTTTCCGCTTCTGCGCATGGATGCGCCGAATCTTAAATGGTCGATGGATTTCGTTATGGACGCTCTGGCCAACGGTCGCAGGATCAAGTGCCTGACCTGTGTGGACGACTTCACGAAGGAGTGTCTGACGATCACCGCTGCTTTCGGTATTTCAGGCGTTCAGGTCACGCGTATTCTGGACAGCATCGCGCTGTTTAGGGGCTATCCGGCGACAATAAGAACCGATCAGGGCCCGGAATTTACCTGCCGCGCACTCGCTCAATGGGCCCTTGAGCATGGTGTGGAACTACGGCTTATCCAGCCAGGTAAGCCAACGCAGAACGGATTTATTGAAAGTTTTAACGGACGCTTTCGCGATGAGTGTCTGAATGAACACTGGTTCAGCGATATTCTTCATGCCCGGAAAACGAGTAATGACTGGCGGCAGGATTATAACGAGTGTCGTCCACATTCATCTCTGAACTACCAGACTCTGGCTGAATTTGCCGCGGGCTGGCGAAACGGAAAATATGAAGAAAAACCAACCGACATTACTAACTGAAGGTTGTATCTAATCCTGGGGGCTGGTCACCTGGCTGCCGTAGCCCTGGTGAACCGGTTGTTCCGGCATCCGAACTGGCCTCGTCAATGAAGCAGGTCAAAGAGCTTCAGTGACTGCTGGGCAAGAAAAAAATGGAAGTTGAGCTACTAAAAGAAGCCGTCGATATTGGCCGCCAAAAAAGTGGATAGCGCATGTATACTTGTTGACAGAGAATGGCGAATAAGCTTCGTCAGCTGCTGCCTTCGGATCTTACGTGCGCAGCTTCATACCCGGTTAAAACTTCCTGACAGCTGGCAGGGTCGCCGACGAAAACACCAGCCGGATGATAGTGATGCTCTGTTGTGGATACATGTCGTCATCGTTGAGCTACCTACGTACGGCTATCGACGGGGATGGGCTCTGCTGCGTCGTCATTCAGAAGCCGAAGACCTTGCAGCCGTGAATGCCAAACGTGTTTACCGCATCATGCGCCAGCACGCATTGCTGCTCGAACGTAAACCGTCCTTACCCCCTTCAAAACGAGCGCATACAGGGAAAGTGGCCGTAGTGAAAAGTAATCAGCGATGGTATTCTGCCGATTTCGAGTTCCGCTGTCATAATGGTGAAAAAACTGCGTGTGACGTTCGTACTGGGCTGTTGTGTTCGCGAAGCGCTTTACTGGGCCGCCAGCACCGGTTGGTTCGACAGTGAAACGGTACAGGACGTCATGCTGGTTGCGGTGGAGGGGCGCTTCGGCAGTGGCCTTCCGGCCTCACCGGTGGATTGGCTGACGTATAACGGTTTGTGCTACCGGTCGCATGAGACAAGTCAGTTCGCCCAAAGGGTAAAAGTGGAACTTAGAAACACTGCGGTGCGTAGCCCTGAAAGCAATGGAATGGCAGAGAGCTTCGTAAAAATGATGAAGCGCGAGTATAATAGTTTCATGCCGAAACCTGACGGGTTGACGGCAGTGAAGAACCTTGCGGAAGCGCTCGAACACTATAACCAATGGCATCCGCACAGCGCGCTGGGATACCGCTCGCCGCGTGAATACCTGTGGCGTCGAACCAGCAATGGGTTAAGTGATAAAAGTTGTCTGGATATATAGGGGCCAATCCAATAGTGAACGATAATGAAAGCAACAAAATAAACTAATGAATTATTTTAGGGAAAAAATATTGTTATTTTTTATTTCTAATGAATTCTATGAGCAACAGTATCATATAATAATTTCATCTGCTAGGATCAAAAAACATGAAAGATGTTTATATAATTGGAAGACGTGTAAAGTTTGTGTTATCAGAAAAGTCATTGCAAAGAATGTCTGATGGTTACACAGTTAAATTAAGAGCGCCAGCATCTTTTTGTCTAAAGGTTCTCCTTGACAATCAGGGTAACATGGTAACACATGATGAACTCTGCTACTCCGGATGGGAGCGTTTCGGGATGGCGGCATCGTTGAGTGTGCTTCATAACACTATTTATTACTTACGAAAAATGCTAAACGATACCGGAGAATTTGATAACAAAATTATTGAAACTATAAACAGGCGTGGATTCGTTTTCACCCTCAAGATCAGTGTTGAGTCAGAAAAAATAAGTTCTGAAACTAATCAAAACCGGGAGGGTGAGAAAGGATCTTCAGATAGATTCATTTTAAATGAAGATGATGTTTCTTCTGAGAAAGAGAATGAAAAAGAACCATTGCCGCATGATGCATCAAAAGAACTTCCATGTTTTTCATACCAGACCGTTTTAAATCCCATAGAGATAAACAACCATCAAAATTTTGGGGATAATAACTACTATCAACTGAATTCTGCGCCAGATATATATGAAAACAAAAATGTAGTTGAAAATACTCAAAAGATTTCGACGGCGAATTTCCTGATGGATTATTTACAATCGAAGAAGTCTGTTTTTTGTGTTATTTTCTTAAGTTCCTTTTTGATTATTTTATCAGTCCCTGCTGGGGGTATTTTTTTTAAGGTTTTTTTTCAAAAAGACTCATCCATTTCATCATATATATATAAAGGTAAACTAGACATGTGCGATGTGTATCAGAATAATGAGTCATATGATTTCAATGACCTCAGATTGGCTGACTATCTCCGTGGATACTGTAAGGAAAATCGATCGCTCTATGTTACATTTTATCCATACACCAATAAATTGTCAGCAATAAATTGTATAAGGAAAATATCTTTTTTTTCAGATGATATCTGCTTCTCAAATTACTTTGTTTTTAAGAATAATGGGTTGAAAAATGAATAGAAAAATAATTATTTTCACATTAACATGTATTGGATTGTCTTTTTTTGCATTCAGTGCCTGGTATAAATATGGGCGTTTTTTTGGATATTCTTGCACTGGGAATATTAATTTTCAAAAAGAATCTGCTATGTTCAGATTGTCAAGTAAACTCAGATTGAATAGAGACAAAGGAACTCTGAACTTGAATGGGGTTCTTATAGCGAATGATGGAGCAAGGAAAAACCTGAACAGAACCATATACTTTAATTCTGTAAATGAGACTGAACATTATACATGGACTTCGGTAAAAATAACGCCTTCAATAGATGAAAAAATTGAGGAAAAGGAGTTGCAACTATGGTTACCCGATTTTTATGTTCATCCCGGCGGGAGCATTCAGTTATATATAAATAGGCTTAATTTTAATTCAATAACGATATCTGGTGAGTTGTTGCCATACTTGATTTGCACGGCAAAACACTAACTTAGATTTATATTCCATTCTCTCGATTAAACAGGGCGCAAGAATTTATTTCATAGCGTCCTTTGGATTATATATTAAATTTTTTAATGGAAGTTAATCATCGATTTATTATTTAAAGAAACATTAATTCATCTTTATTTTTACACAATAAAAGAAATAAAACATAAATATAACGATTTCATCTTTACCCTGTCCGATTCATAATTGTTCACTATAGTTAATTATTATATATAAGAATATTGCTTTTAGCTACTGAGAAGAAGAATTCGATTCATTAATTATTGAGCGCCAATAAATTATCAGATGATATCTGGAAGTTAATTATATATAACAATATGTGTATGAGTAAATAAACACTCTTGGAAAGTGTTTATTTATTATACTTAACTTGAGAGTTTTCACTAATTATGGCATTTAACTGCATTATTACTCCGCTCTAACTTTATCACATAGCGCGGTCACAGATAAACTGGATAACGGTTTTAGTA